>CAZVNU010000327.1:0-2882 GCA_964628335.1 uncultured Phycisphaeraceae bacterium | reverse complement strand
TGGGGAGCGTGGCGTGGATCATGCTGAACATGGCGTTGGGTAGGGGCACGGATCTGGATGGCTGCCGGGTCAATCTTGCGGAGGTTGAAAGTGCGACACGGGTGCGATTCTTGCCTGGGCGGTGATCAGTTCACGCTTCGCGTGAAGCTTCCCTTGGTTGGCGGCGCGCGCGTACCCGTAGGCGGCGTCTTCGCGACGGTGCGAGGCGGTGCGCATGGCGAATCGCTGCAATTTCAGCGTCGATTTTGGCGCGGCGTTCGAGCCCCTCGGCGTAGGCTTTGTTTTCAGCTTCTTGCGCTGAGGCTTGTTCCGCAGCGCGAAAGGTGGCCTCCCATGCGGCGGCTTTCTCCTCGGTCACGCTATTTCTGGGTCTACTTTGCTCAAAAGAAAAAATGCCCCCAGCGCCAGCCCGAAAAATACGGCCATCAATATAAGGTTGGTTCTTTCTTCTTTTCTGGCTTCTGCGAAACACTGATCCCATGTTTGTCCCTCCGGAATCCGAAGATATTCCCTGGCTTGGACCATATAGGGTGCGCTGCTGTGGTCAAATTGAGCCAAGCCGGCACCTGGCCCAAAGAGGTCTTTTACGAGATGGAAGGCACCAACCCCGCCAGCCCGCCCAACATCAACAGCACAAGACCTGTCGTGGCCAAGTGCATTCGGGAGCGGGGTGATGTTGCAAAAAACATGGAAACTTTCTGAGAGTGTGAGGTTGCGGCGCAAACATTTGCGCTCTCCCCCTCAAACACGCCCCACCCACCAAAATCCGTCACCCATTTCCAAAATACCACCAAACCACTCTTTCATTCAATTCTACTTTCCAGTAGAATCATTACATTCAATAGAATGAAATCCATCACCACCCAGCACGCCCTGCTTCTCGAAGCCCAAGCCCTCCTTGAAAAACAAGGAGCCGGTGATTTCTCGCTGTCTCTCCCGGATCCCTATGCCAAGAGCCCCGAGGTGCGGGTGAAGCACGGTGCCACTGGCTTTTCGCTCGTGGTTCACCCTTTCCTGAACCCAACCCGCCGGGATGTCGTCCCTGTCGCGCACGCGTTGCTCCTGGCCCCGCATATCCCGCCAGAGCTGGCGGCGATCTGCCGGGCGGCCGGGATTAACCATGCGGACCTGAACGGGCGCCTGTTCATCTGCACGGCTGGCGTGCTGATCGACCGCGAGCCTCGGCAGAAGGAGTTCCAAGGCCCGGAAGCGGACCCCGATCTGTTCGCGCCCAAGAGCGCGCGCGTCGTGCGGGCTCTTCTGTGCGTGCGGGACAGGGCCTGGACCCAAGCCGAATTGACCGAAGCGACCGGGGTATCCACCGCGTTGGTCTCGCGCATCCTCACGGCGCTGGAGGCGGGTCTGCATGTCACGCGCGAGAAGGCATTCGGGCGCGGCGTCGGTGCCACCTACCGGGTGCGCTCCTTCGATGAACTTCTCGACGCGTGGGCGCAAGCGGACAAGTGGCGCAAGCGGGTGGCCATCCACCAGTTTTCCGCCCTCGGCAATGATGTCGGCGGCAATGCCGCCAAGGTGCGCGACGCGCTGGCCGGGGAGCGCGTGGTCTTCACCCAGTGGATCGCGGCCTGGCTGCGCCATCCGCACACGGTGCCGCCGCTGGTTTCAGCCTATGTGGATGCGCCGTCGTTGGCGCACCTGACGCACGCCCAGGCATTTGCCCGCCCGGTGGCGCAGGGCGGCAACATCTGGTTGATCGTGCCGAAGGATGATGGTGTGTTCCGCCACACACGCGAGGTCGGTGGCTGCACCTTGGCTTCGGATGTCCAAATCTATCTGGACCTGTTGCGGGCGGGCCTGCGCGGGCCGGAGCAGGCGCAAGCGCTGCGCGCATGGGAAGGATTCGCCCGATGAAACATGAATCCTTCAATGACTATCCGGCGGAAGGCATGGACCTTGCCGAACGCGGCCTGCTGACGGCCTGGGACGCGCTGGGCGACTACGCCGACGATCTTGTGTTGGTTGGCGGTTTGGCCGTCCGGCACCTGACCCGGCCGCCGGTGGCGGGATTGCCCGGTCCGGTGACGACGGATGTGGACTTCGGCATCCACATCGGCGTGAGCAGCGGCACCTTCCCGATGCTTGAGGAGCACATGGTGCAATCGGGATTCCGCTGGACCGGTCAGCGTTTTGAACGCCGGGTTGGCTCCCTTGCGCTTTTCGTGGATCTGCTGACGGATGACGACCATTCGATGTCCGGCACGACGAGGGTGGATGACAAGTTGTCGGTCGGCATCATCCCGGGCATCAGCCGCGCGCTCCGTGCGCGCCGGGTGGTGGATGTCCGCGGGCGGATGCTCGACGGAACGGCCCGGACGATGAAGGTTTTGGTGGCTGAGGCCGGCCCGATGTTGGTCTTGAAGCTCAACGCCTTCGGCGGTCCGCAGGGGCGCAAGGCTGGGAAGGATGTTCACGACATCTTGTACCTGGCCATGAACTATCTCGATGGTGTGGAGGCGGCCGTCGAAGGGTTCGCGCGGGAGAAGGCGGCGGGCAACCGCGGGATGGACGGTGCCATGGACTGCTTGCGGTCGTTCTTCCGGGATGAAGGAAGCCCCGGGCCTGTCGCTTGCGCCAAATTCAGACTGGGAGGCGGGGTAGGGCTAGGCGGCGACGAGTCTGTTCGCATCCGCACAGAATGCGTGACGCTGGCCCATGCGCTGCTTGCATGCTGATGCAGCAGCGATCACGCCCCGCTCCGCTCCCGCGCCGCCACCGCCATTTCCCATTCCTTCCGCCCAAATTTGCCGCTTGCGCCCGCCGCCGCGAAGCAGGCGTGCGCCATGCCGTCATCCTTGGCAAGCACCGCCTCGCCGCAATCGCCGGAACCGCGCGCGCCGCAGGACAAGGTGCTGAATGAGGAG
>CAZVNU010000326.1:0-2888 GCA_964628335.1 uncultured Phycisphaeraceae bacterium | reverse complement strand
GTGCGGCGGCACGACGCCGCTTTGAAGAGGCGCGGCATGACGCGCCGAAGGTCGCCTTGACCCGCCAGCCCTGACCGGCAGCAAAAAACCGACCGCATGGATCGGTTTTGCGGCCCCAAGCCACAGGATGGAAATTCATTTTTTGGGATTGAGCCGCATCAATTGGCCGTCTTTGCCGACCAAGATCATGCCGGCATCCGGCAGCGGCACCACTTCCCTGAGCGGCATGGCCGATACGCGGGCCAGTTCGCGACCCGAGGGCATCTCCATCAGCACCAATTCGTTTTTCGCCGAATCCTGCAACAGCAGCTTGCCGTCCATCGTGGCCAACACCGGAATGGCGGTGGTGGGAATGCGGGTGATTTCAGTACCGCTGATGCCGGACAAGACACGCAGCCCCTCATTGGGGATGGTGAGCACGATCAAAGACCCCACTGACACCACAAAAGGCGGTGCCGCCAACTGGCTTTGCATATCGGGGTACTTCCACATGTCTTCGCCAGTGGAACGATTGATGCCGTACAAGGTGCCGTCGGTGCAAGGCACCACCAGCGTGTCTTTGAATTGCACAGGATCCACCAACACTGGCCCCCAAGTGTGCCCGGACCAGGCCTTTTCCCGGCGGTCGGCGGAGAGCATCACATACTTGCCCTGGCTATCCACGGCGAAAGCGCTCTTGCCAAAAATCACTGGGTGGGTGCGAATGGAGGACGGCAGTTTGTATTGCCAGGTGGGATAATTCGTCCGCATATTGAAGAACACCACATTGCCATCCAACCCGCTGAACACCAGGAAGTTCTCCAAAACGGCCGGCTCGGTGGCCACGGGGGTGCGCAATTCCACCGAATTACGCTCAAAACCGGTGTTGGCATCAATGCTGTGCAGGCGACTCTCGGTATTGACATAAATGGTGTCGCCGCTGCGCACCGGCGCATGCAGAGGCTGGAATTTTTCGCTCAACCCACGATCCCAACGGTGCTCGCCGGAGCGGATGTCCAAGGCAATGACATGATCCCGGCCCCGTTGCACAAACACCAGGAGATCACCCAGGGCGCGCACATGGCCAATGGTGCTGATACGCTCTTCCCGGTTGTTCTTCTCGCCAAAGCTCGCCACCCAACCCACGGCATAGCCCAGTTTGGCGGCAGGCCCCGGTTCAAGGGGAATGCCCAATACGGGAATGTCCTCCAAGTTTTTGGGCGGGGCGGTTTTGGCGACTTGCTTGGTGCTGCTGCAACCCACCAGCGACAAAGCAATGGCCAGCAAAACGGGAGTGGCAGCGGCTAGTGAACGGGGGGCACGGGTCATCCTGGGCTCCGACGGGGTAAAAGACGGAATGAAAGAAGCAGACGGCAGGCGGACCCGCCGGCGCGGGCGGCAGTATCAAGGCAAAACTCCGGCAGGTCAAGGGGTAATTTTCAAGAAAAATGTCCGGGAAAACCCAGCCTGCACGGTTTATTTGACCGCCAAAACCAAAATCAGGGTGAGCAACAAAGCGCCGGCCACGGCCCAGCCCATCACCATCGGCCAAAACAGGGGTTGTTGGGTGGCTGGCATCGGCCCTTGGGCGTGCATGTGGCGCACGGACTGCACGCTGTCGTCGGCATCATCCAGCTTGGCGAACGAGGCCACATCGAAATTCTTGCGGGCGATGTGGGGCGGCTCCCCCTGCGACACCGCCACCAGGTCGGCCAGCAGGTCTTCGGTGGTGGCATAGCGGGCATCCACTTTTTTGGCCATGCACACTTCGATGATTTCACTGATGCCCTGCGACAATTTGGGGTTGACCTGGTCGGCCGGCTCCAGTTCATCACGCAAATGGCGGTACATGACGGCGGTGGGCGTGGCGCCGTCGAAAGGCACCTGGCCGGTGACCATGTGATACAGGGTGGCGCCGAAGGAATAAATGTCGGCGCGGTGGTCGATGTGCATTTCGCCCTGAATTTGCTCGGGCGCGATGTAATACGGCGTGCCGAACGCCTTGCCTTTTTCCGCCTCGGCCGCCTCGCGGTCGGAAATGGCGCGCGCCAGCCCCATGTCGGCCAGTTTGGCGGTGCCGGCCTTGGTGATCATGATGTTCTTGGGCTTGACATCGCGGTGCACAAAACCCATTTCATGGGCGTGCGCCAAGGCCTTGACCACATCCATGGCGACTTCCAACGCGCGCACTTCCTTGTACTTGCCGTCTTTTTCAATGTCATCATGCACCGTCCAGCCGTCCACATATTCCATCACGAAATAGTAGTATTCGCCGGCATGACCCACATCGTAGGCCTGCACGATGTGCGGGTGATTGAGTTGGGCGGCAGCCTTGCCCTCGTCGTAAAAACGCTTGACGAAGGCCGCATCCGAACTGTATTTTTGGGGCAGAATTTTGACCGCCACCATCCGGTCGAGGCTGACCTGCTTGGCCTTGTACACCGTGGCCATGGCGCCCGCGCCAAGTTTGGACAGCATTTGGTAGCCGGGAATTTGCTGGGAAGCCTCCCCGGCGATGCCGCCGACCTTGGACTGGGCGCACTCCGCCAACAGGCGCTCACCCTGTTTGGCGGTGAGCACCCCCCCATCCACCAATGCATGGGCCAGGGTGTAGTGGTCATTGCCACCGCCATCCCGGCGCATGGATACCTGCTCGCGGGCCTCTTCAAGATCGGCGGCGGAGGCCAATCCCCGCTCAACCACCAGGCGGGTCAGGGTAGAGTCGTTGATTTCAAACGAGGAAGAACTGGACATAAGCTGCTTTGAAATTGGACATGAACAAGGCCCCCCAAGGACCGGCGCACCCGCAGTGTAAAGCACGGCTGCGTCAAAAGAAAGGCCCTCCCCCTAAAATCCAGGGCTGGCGGGTAATCCTCAACCTCCAAGCGCAAATGGCCGATGACAGAAAA
>CAZVNU010000325.1:0-2890 GCA_964628335.1 uncultured Phycisphaeraceae bacterium | reverse complement strand
CTGCCAGCCGCGACCGGGCCGCCCATGCTCCTTTTGGGTGGCCCGGCCACGGCGAAACCGCATGCTTTCTTTTCCGCATTTTTTCCCTTCCGAAACTTTTTTACGAACAAGGATGTTCGCCCACTTCCCCTCCCCTTTCCGTCAACCCCTGGCCGCGCACTGTGCGCGCCGGTGTTGCCATGGGAGCGGCCAGCGGGCGGCATAAGCCCCCATGTCCCAGAACGAACTTTTCAACGATTCCACCGTCCCTGCCGTTTCCGAAAACTCCGCCGCGCCAGCCCCCGTGGAAGCTTCCCCCGAGCTGCCCATGGATTTGTCCGTGGATGCCGGCAATGTTGACGACGCCTCCGTCGCATTGGAGGAACCCGCCGCCGAACCAGCCGCCGCCAGCGCGGCAGACGCCCCTGTCGCCGAAGAAGAAGTGGACAGCGCCCAGGTGATGCAGGTCGAAGCCCCCTTTGTGGTGGGCGCCGAGCAGCAAGCCGAGGAAGAATCCCAAATCGTGCGCGAAGACGAATCCTTCGAGCCCCTGCCGCCGGTCAAGAATGAAATGCTGATCAGCGTGGTGCCAGGCGAGGAATGCCGCATCGCCATCACCGTCGACGGCATTTTGGACGATTACTTCCAGGAGCATGCCGGCACCGAGTCGCATGTGGGCGGCATCTACAAGGGCCGCATCCGCCAGATCAACACCGCCGTGCAGGCCGCCTTTGTGGACATCGGCCTGCCGCAGAACGCCTTCCTGCACATTTCCGACGTGCACCCGCGCTACTTCCCCGGCGCCGCCCGCGAGGAAGTCGAGCGCGTGGGCATCAAGACCGCCCGCCGCGACCGCCCGCTGATCCAGCAATGCTTCAAAAAGGGCGACGAAGTGCTGGTGCAGATCATCAAGGAGGGCCTGGGCTCCAAAGGCCCCACCATCACCGCCTATCTGTCGGTGCCCGGCCGCTACATCGTGATGATGCCGTGGATGGACGAACTGGGCGTGTCGAAAAAAGTCGAGGACCAGCGCCAGCGCGCCGAGATGCGCGACATGCTGCGCGACCTCAAGCCGCCGGAGGGCTTCGGCTTCATCCTGCGCACCGAAGCCGCCGGCAAAAGCATCGAGGAACTGCGCCGCGACCTCAACTACCTGCAGCGCGTGTGGCAGAACATCGACACCAAGCGCGCCGCCCTCAAGGGCCTCGGCGAGATGTACGCCGAAAGCGATCTGGTCATCCGCACCCTGCGCGACATCTACACGCCCGACACCAAGCGCATCACGGTGGACGACCTGGCCTCGGCCCGCCGCTGCCGCGACTTCCTGCGCGCCACCGACCCCAACAACCAGACCCAGGTGCTGTATTACCAGGACCAGGTGCCTTTGTTCCACCGCAAGAACATCGAAGCGCAAATCCAGAACATCTCCGACCGCACCGTGCCCCTGCCGTCGGGCGGCGCGCTGGTGATCGACCAGACCGAGGCGATGGTGGCCATCGATGTGAACTCCGGCCGCAGCCGGGGCGCGCGCGACGCCGAAAGCAACGCCTTTGAAACCAACAAGGAAGCGGTGGACGAAATCTGCCGCCAGTTGCGCCTGCGCGACCTTGGCGGCATCGTGTGCCTGGACCTGATCGACATGTTCCAGATCGGCCACAGGAAGCGCATCGAGCAGCGCCTGCTGCAAAACCTCAAGCGCGACCGCGCCAAGACCAATGTCGGCATCATCAGCCCGGTCTGCGGCGTGTTGCCCATGACCCGCCAGCGCATGCGCCCGAGCATCAGCAAGAACCTGACCCACACCTGCCCGCATTGCAGCGGCACCGGCTTGATGTCCACCCCCGAGGCCGTTGGCAACGCCGTCCTGCGCCGCCTGCAGATGGTGCTCAACCGCGCCGATGTGGCGCGCGTGGAACTGACCGTCTCGGGCGATGTGGCCTTCATCCTGCTCAACACCAAGCGCGGCCAGTTGGCGGCGCTGGAAAAGCAGTGCGGCAAACAGGTGCTGGTGCGCGTGGGCGGCAAGGTCGATGCCTACGACATCACCGCCGTCACCCTGCACGGCATCAAGATCGTCTCCACCCCCGACGAAGATGTGCGCCGCCTGCCGGACGAAGAAGCCACCACCCTGCGCGATGTGGACGATCCCTCGCTGCCCGAGGATGTGGGCACCGAATTCCGCGAAGACGACTTGATTTTGCAGGACCACACCGTCAATGTGGCCACCCCGGTCAAGCCCTTTGAAAAACCCGCCGCCAAACTGGCGCAGCCGGCCAAACCGTTTGAAAAAGCGCAGAAGCCCAAAGCGGAAGCCAAGGCCGAGGGCGGCAAAGCCCCCGCCAAGGAACACAAGTCCGAGCGTAGACAGGACGGCAAAAAAGACGACCGTCAGGACAAGAAACCCGCCAAGGCCGAAAAAGTTGAAAAGCCGGCCGACGCCGCCCCCGCAGCGGCAGCCCCCGCCTTTGTGCTGCCCGAAGGCGTGCCGCCGCCACCGAAAAACTTCCCCGGAATCCAGCAGAACAAAGCCCGCGCCCGCGTGTTTGAAGTCATGGAAGCCCTGGATGTGCCCGAAGCCGACATGGTCGCCTTCGTGCGCCAGCACAACCTGGAGCGCATCCAAAGCGTGCAGACCCGCATGACCTGCGATGAAGTGCTGATGGCCTGGGCTTACTTCAACGGTGGCGGCGCCCCCGCCACGCCAGCCGCCGAAGCGCCGTCGGCCGCCCCGGTGGCCAAAGCCCAAACCCCGGCGCCCGCCCCGGCTTCGGCCCTGGCGCCAAGCCCGGAGGCGGAAGCGCCCCCCAAGGCCAAGACCTTTGTCATCCCCACCCTGCCGGAAAACCTGGCCGCGCAAGCCCAGATTTCCATCCATGATCTGACCCTGATCATCGGCATGTCGGTTTCCAAG
>CAZVNU010000324.1:0-2899 GCA_964628335.1 uncultured Phycisphaeraceae bacterium | reverse complement strand
TTTGTCGCCGGCTTTCATGCGCCGGTCCACCGAGGCGCTCACAAAGGGGGTGTAGGCCCCGGGTGTCCAGCAGGGCGGATAGGCCACTTCAATCAGATTGTTGGACCAGTCATAGACGATGGCCGGCAGGTTGTAGAGACCCGGGATGTTGGGATCGGTGTCATTGCCGCTGACGCAATAGGTGTTCCAATACCCCCATTGCACCGGCCAGCCGGTGTTGGGGTGGTTGTTGTTTTCAATGGACCGCATCAAACTCGGGTTGTTGGGCGTCACCGCCCTCGGCCAGGTGTCGCCTTTGCGCCCGGTGGCGCAGCCGCCCAAGGCCACATTGGTGCCGCGCTCGGGCCAGCTGTCGCCGGTATGGCGCCGCAATACGGCAACGGCGGCCACCCAGCGCCGGTTGGCGGCGTCGGCATTCATGTCGGTCACCACGATGGAACTGAGGTAATCCCGGTTGGACAGGCTGGTCACATAGGTGGGGTAGGTGATGTCTTCGCTGGGGAAAATGTCGGAGTAGCCGACCCGGTTGTGGAAGGCATGGATGCTGCCCAGCGGCATGTCGGTGCAGTCGTCCAAATTGAACTGTTCGCTCGCGCCATTGCCGGGGTTGCCATCGCCGTTGGTGTCGTAGGTCGCGCGAAAGCCGGCCGAGAGGTACAGCCAGCCCCGGCATTGGACGCCCGAGGGGCCGGCAACCGGGGTGGAACCGGGATAGGGGATGCGTTTGGCCACCGGCCAGGAGTGGTTGGTGGCCAGCAGGTCTTCCCAGTCGGGGATGTCGTTGCCGTCGTTGGGGCGCCAATCAATGGGGCCCGCCGCGATATTGACATTGGCGGAGTTGCGGATGTCAAACAGCGAGCCTTCCAGGCTTTTGGCTTCGCCGCCCCGGGCCGAGGCTTGCAGGTCAAGGGCCGTCCCTGGCGCGGAAAAGGCGCCGGCCGGATAGGCGCCTTCGTTGATCTGGTCGTGGGTGTAGAGATGCTCCCAAGCAGGGGTGAAAACTTTTTTCGCCTCGATCACTGCCACCGCGTTTTTGGCCGCCACAATGGCCATCACATCGTTTTCGGTGCGGCGGTTCAAGATGTGGCCGGCCGGCACGATGCCGGCCACCATGGCAAAACCGATGGCGAAGATGGCCATGGCCACCAGCACTTCGATCAGGTTAAACCCCGCAATTTGGCGTGTGCGCATGGCAGGCTCCTTTTCAAGTGTCCATTTCCGAGCCGTTTTGGATGGAGAGTTCCACCAGTTGGCCTTTGCATTTGAAGATCAGGGTGTTGACTTTGTCCTGCTCGGTGGCGCCGTCCAGGGTTGAAAGGTCGGCCGGATTGAAGCCGGCGGCGGTGACATCGTCGTCCAGGTAGACGATGACGGCCGGATTGGCGGTGGGGATTTGTTGATAGAGGCCATCGCCGCTCAGGTCGGCAAACACCGAAGGGGCGATCGGCAACCCATAGGTGTCGGAACCGCAGCATATGGCAAAGGGCATGGGCAGCAACTTGATGGTGTCGTCGGTGGGATCGTCCGGGGTTCCATGGTCGTCGCGAATGACGCCGGCAATGCCAATGCCGTGGGTGATTCGGACGGGCTCGATGGGCTGCAAAAAGTCATAGGCTTTCTTGCCCCAGGTCGCGCCGTTTTGGATGAAGGTCTGGCGTTCAAGGTAATGCAGGGGGTCGTCGCGGTTCCTGGAAGTGTCTTCCGCCATCTGGTTGTTGTTCGAGAAGCGGATCAGGCCGCTCGCCTTGTCGAAAAAGACGGCGGTTCCGCCATAGGTGACCCCGGCCAGGCGCGGTTCGCCGCTGTCGGCATCCGGCTTGCGGTAGGTGTTGAGCAACACCACATTGGCCTGCATGGCGGCCAGCACCTGCGCCCGCATTTGGCTTTGCTTGTTGGCGCTGCGCATGCGGCCAAGGCCCGGCGATGCCATGGCCACCACCAGCAAGACGATGAGCAGGACCACGAGAAGCTCGACCAGTGAAAAGGCCGGCTTCCCCCGCGCCCAAGATGTGTGGAAGGAGCGCGTCATTGGTGTGCGGTGAAGGAATAGAGATTGTCCTTGGCATCTGAATCTGGATGCTCGGGATCATGGTTGGTCAAAGCCCCCCAGCGCGTATCCGGGCCGGCAGAGGAGAAAAATGCGTAAGTGGAATAAGGGATGGCCGCATCCTGTTCGCCCACGGTGGCATCTGCATTGATGCGGGTGGCATTGGACAGGTTGCGGTATTTCAGTTCGGTGCCCCAGGCGTCCACCACGGTTTTGAGGATGTAGCCGTTCTTGACCATCCCATTGGCCGGATCCAGCACCTTGACGGCGGCGGTTTGCACGCTCACCAGCATGTTTTGCGGCACGAAATTGAGCTGGGTTTGGCAATCCGGGTTGTCGGAGGTGCGGAAGATGAAATATTCCATCGTGGTCATGGCGCGGTCGGTGCCGTCCCTCAGGCCGTTGTTGTTGAAGTCGACGAAATAGTTGGCACTGTCGGTGTCGAGCAGGGGCACCGGCACCACCTGCTGGTAGCGCAGATTGGCGTTGCAAAGAAAGCCCATGGCGGCGAGGGAAGCCTGCACGCGGGCGGAAGTTCTGATGCGGGCGTAGGCCCCGGTGGCAAGGGCTGCCAGCAGGGCCACGACAACCGTCACCATGATTATTTCCAGCAACGAGAAGCCGCTTTGATTTCGCGTGCCGGCACGGCAAGATACCCAAGGGGCTGGTGGAGGCCAAAGATGCATGGAAGGGCTTTGTGGCAGGTGGTGAAACAACCATTGTCCGAAAAGGTGGCGCTGCAAGCGGCGCTGCAACTCCATACTATAGTTGGGCTATGCTGGAACAAAGCAAAAAATCCCCAGGGCTGGCGGGTCAAGGAACCCCGCCACGACCTTCGGCGCGTCATGCCGC
>CAZVNU010000323.1:0-2903 GCA_964628335.1 uncultured Phycisphaeraceae bacterium | reverse complement strand
TGAAACAGGACCAGGGCTGGCGGGTCAAGGAACCCCGACCGTCAGGGAGGGGACGATTCCGCGCTATTTTGACGGCTGACAGTCCCCTCCCTGACGGTCGGGGTTCTTTTTCAAAGGAGTTGCGCCTCTCACCCGCCAACCCCTGAAATTCCGCGCAGGCTCTTGACAGCGGGAAATGAATTGTTAATCTATTGGCAATTAATCTGCCAATCTATTCACACATCATGTTCCCGCCCATGCCCAAGCTCTCCGCCTCGACCCACTCTTCCCCCGCGCCGGAACTCAGCCGGCGCAAACGCCAGATCATGGATGCGGTCTACGCCAAGGGCCAGGCCGATGTGCAGGATGTGCTGGACGCGCTGGCGGATCCGCCGTCGTATTCCTCGGTGCGCACGATGATGAATGTGCTGGCCGAAGAAGGCCACCTCGTCTTCAAGAAGGACGGGCGCCGCCATGTCTACGCGCCGGTCCAGCCGCGCGCCAAGGCCGCCTCCACCGCCGCCCGAAGGATGCTCTCCACCTTTTTCGGCGGCTCGGTGACGCAGGCCGTGGCCGGCCTGCTTGGCGCCACCGGCCGCGATCTGTCGGCCACGGAACTCGATGAACTCGCCCGCCTGGTCCGCGACGCGCGCAAGAAAGCGAAATGACGATGCCGTATTCCTCCCTCCATGAGGCCTTGCTCTGGCTGTCGCGGCATCCCTTGGCCTTTGGCCTGGCCAAGGGCGCGCTCCTGCTGTGCGCCGTCTGCGCGCTGGCGGAGATCCTTGCCAAGACCCGTTTGTCCGCGGCGGCGCGCCACGCGGTGCTGGCCGGCGGCATGGCGTGCGCTTTGCTCGTGCCCTTGATGGCGTTCGTCCCGGCGCCGGCGGCGGTACGGTGGGAATTGCCGGCGCAGGAGACGCTGGCGACGGTTGAAACCCAGGCGACCAGGCGGGCGCTTGCCGCCCGCGCGCCGGGCGACTTCGTCGCGCCGCCGGCGTCGTCCGCGGCACCTGAAAACACATGGGCCGACCAGATCGCGCGCGTGCCGTCTTGGGTTGGGTTGGCGGCGTTGTGGGCGGCGGGGGCCCTGGTCGTGGCGGGATTCATTGCGCGCAACCACCTGCGTCTGCTGCTTTCCATCCGCCGCATGGCGCCGGCGCACGATCCCCGCCTGCTGGATTGCTTCGCCCGCGAGAAGGCGCGCCACGGCGCGGCGGCCGAGTTGCGCCTGAGCGCCGATCCGGATGTGGAGCCGGCGACCTTCGGCGTGTTCGCCGCTGCCCGCGTGGTGCTGCCCGCGTCGGCGACGAATTGGCCGCAAGCGGACCTGCGCGCCGTGTTGGCCCATGAGTTGGCGCATGTGGCCCGGCGCGACTGGGCCGTGAAGTTGGCGACGCAGGCGATGGTGGCGGTGTACTGGTTCCACCCGGCCGCCTGGCGCATCGCCGCCCGCCTGGAGGAGGAAGCCGAGTGCGCCTGCGACGACCGCGCCCTGGCCAGCGGTTCGGCCCCGTGCGACTACGCCGATTGCGTCATTTCCCTCGCGCGGACACTGCGCGCCCATCCGTCTCCGGCCTTCGCGCGTGCGTCGGCGCCGTTCACCGCCTTCCTTCAGAGGAGAATCACCATGTTGCTTGATCCGTCCCGCTCCCGCCGTCCGCTGCGCCCCGCCGCCCTGTTTTTGGGCGCGGTGTTGGCCGCGCCGCTGATCCTGGTTTTCGGTTCCGCCTCTTGCACGGCATCGCCGGATTCCGCGCAAAAGATGCCGGATGCGATCCGGGCGAACGGGTACGAGGCCGCCACATGCGCCTACCCGGAGGGCAAAGCCGGCGTCGAGCCGGGCGCAACCCCCCTCAAAACGGTCCTGCGCAAGGACGGCAAGGAGGTGCGCTCATTCCCGGACACGGAGGCCGACTCGTTCAGCCCTGATGGGCGCTACCTGCTGCTTAGGGAAGTCGCGGCGGACGACGATTGCCAGTGGCGCCTGTGGGATGTCCAAGCCTCCCGCGGGTCGGAAAAGATCGGCGGGCGCTGGTCGCACAAGGCCACCTGGAGCGAAAATTCAAAGTCCATCCACTTCACGGTGGAGAACAAGGAATTGGGCCAGGATTCCGATTGCCGGTTGGACAAGATTCAGTGGGGCAAGGAGGGTTCGGAATATGACTACGACGCAGAGGGCGCCCAGGCCATGGCGGAGCATGCGGAACATGCGAAACGGAATCCGATCCCGCCGGGCTTCGGCGAAGCCGTCGCCACGATTTCGCAGGTCGATGAAATGGAGCCGGGGCTCTACGGCTACAGCATTTCCTATGTGGCGAACGGCAAGCCCTACGGGCAGAATGTGTTTTCGGACAAGAAGCCCGTGGACGGCCAGCAGATCCGCATCCGCTACCAGAAGGACGAGCCGCTCCTTCATGTGGCGTTGGATGAGTTGAAATACGAGAAGTGAAGCGGCCGTTGGGCCCACGAAAAAAACACGGGGCATCCCCCGTGTTTTTTTCGTGCCTGACGCATGCCTTGCGCATGGCGCATCCAGTCCTTGGACGGAGTGGTTTCCACCGCCCATCCCGCGTCAAGGATCCTTGCCCCGCACTTCCAGATGCTTCAGGTGCGACGGGGTTGGCGGGTTGGTGTCCTATCGCCTCTTGATTCGCTTCTTTCCATGGGATGGTGCCAGAGGTGTCATGGCAGCGGGGAGAGTGTGAGAATCTCGTCGGCTTTCGTCTTGAGCGTGAAACGCGCTCCTTCGACGGATTCGGCGGCGGAACCGTTGCGCGTCACGCGGACTTTTTTGCCGGGCCAGGGATTGAGGATGGTGCAGTCACGCCCCTTCTCGCTGCGGATCTCGACGCCTGAAATCTCACCGCCCTTGAGTTGGGCGGAGACAAGGAATGCGCCACGGGCGCGAAGCTTGCCGAAGC
>CAZVNU010000322.1:0-2923 GCA_964628335.1 uncultured Phycisphaeraceae bacterium | reverse complement strand
TCCGGCCATCAGGCGCCGCGACTACATTACCCCCATGCCCGAGCCCCTGCCCCAAGCCCTGCGCGCCACCCCGTATCCGGCGGAAGCTTTCGCCTTTTTGCAAAAAGGCATGGCGTTTGCCTCCCGGCGCATCCACGGCGAGCCCAAGCCGGAGCAGACTGCCGGTTCGCGCCATATTTCCGGGGCGCAACTGGCCGAGGGGCTGCGCGACTTCGCCATCAAGGAGTACGGCTTGCTGGCCCGCTTCATGCTCACGCGCTGGCGCATCACCCGCACCCGCGATTTCGGAGAAATGGTCTACGCTTTGATCGAGGCGCAGGACATGAGCAAAAACGACACCGATTCAATCACCGATTTCGACGCCGTCTACGACTTCGAGACGGCCTTTCCCACTGAGCTTGCCTTCAGTTCCCTGCCCGCCGAATGCCATGGACAAGACTGACCCCACCCCGTTGCCGCCCGCGCCGACCAAGCGCTCTTTCTTCTACCAAGACGCCCAAAAGCCGATCTGGTCATTGCGCTGGTTCCACTGGGCCTTGGGCACCGCGGTGGTGCTGATGATCTGCTCTTTCGTGTTGCCCACTTCGGTGCGCGTGCTGGCCTTGGCCGAGCCGATTTTGGTGCCCATTTTGGTGGGGCTGGTGCTGGCCTACATCTTCAACCCGCCGGTCAGTTTCGCCGAAAGGAAACTGCGCGTGCGCCGGCCGATCACGGCGGCGTCCATCATCATGCTCGGCATGTTGGGGCTGGCCATGGTCGCCATCTTCGTGGTGCCGGCAGTGGCCAGCCAAGCCACGGAAATGGTCAAGGAAATACCGGGCAAGCTGGATGCCTTGGCGGCGAAAATCGGCCGCGGGGACTTCAAGTTGCGCGACACCAAGGAAATCGAACTCTGGCTGACCGACATGGCCACCCGGGTGCGCACGGGTGAATTCTCCATCACACCCTACCTTGGCCAGGCAGGCAAAGCCCTTGGCGCAGGATGGATACTGGTGGCCGGCATGCTTGGCATCGGCGCCTATCTGATCCTGTTCGGCATCGTTTCCGGCGCCTGCTTCTTCTTCTTTTCCTGGCATTTTTCCGCCATCACGGCCTGGCCCCAACCCTTCCTGCCGGTGGAATACCGGGCCGAGATCCTGCGCATCGCCGGCCTGTGCGACCGCGCGGTGTCGGCTTTCATCCGCGGCCGCCTGATCCAGGCCGTGATTTTCGGTTCCATCCTGACCGTGGGCTGGGGCCTGACCGGGGTGAATTACTACTTCCTGCTCGGGGTGTTTGGCGGCCTGTTGATGCTGCTGCCCTATCTCTCGATCATCACGCTGCCCTTGGTGATCGGCATCGTGTGGTTCGCGCACCTTGGCACCAACGACAAGGGCGCCCCCAATGTGCCCCTGGAGTGGTACATGCTGGCCGGGCCGCTTGGCGTGTATCTGTTCGCCTACCTGACCGATGCCTTTGCGGTCGAGCCCTTCATCCAAGGCAAGGCCACCGGCCTGTCGCCCTTGGCGGTGCTGTTGGCGGTGCTGCTTGGCGGCGCCTTGGCTGGCATCTTGGGCATCATTTTGGCGATTCCCACCGCGGCCTGCCTGATGATCATCTGGCGCGAAGCCGCCCTGCCACGCCTCAAAGAGTTGGCATCGGGAACCGACACGAAGTAATCCAAGAGATTCAGGCCATCGGCGCGGCAGCTTCGGTTTGCGGCAAGACCTTGACTCCGGCCGCGGTCAGGGCCGCCACAATGGCTTCGGTGAGGATGGGGTCCATCTTCCAATCATCCAATTTGATGGTGCCCGGCTTACCCTCGACGGTGGCCACGCCTTTGTCTTCCCATTGGGTCATGTCGAGCTGGTCCATCTCGGTGATTTTCAGCACCACGCCGCGATGGTTGGAAAGTTCCGTCCCGTTCCAGCGCACAAAACGGCGGCGGGCCAGGAGAAAACCCAGGGTAAACAGCAAACCGAAACAGGCGGTGGCGCCGCACATGATCCATTGCGTGAGGATGTCCATCTTGCTGTGCGAGGTGCCTTTGGCCGCGTTGTAGTTCGGGTCCAACCCCACCGTTTGGGCATGGGCCGGCCACAGCGCCGAAGCCTGGGTGCCGTGCTCTTTTTCAAACGCCTCGACTTGCGCGTGCTGCCGGTTGTGCTGCGGGTAGGTCACCGTCGCATCAAAGGCGAACCAGACGGCGGCGGCCCCCATGCCAAGGGCCACCAGCAGCAGCCGCCAACAGTAGCCCTGGCGGGCGCGGGTGGTGATGGGCAAAGCGGGGGCGGGTGATTCGGGTGCAGACATGGGCACGAAGAATAACAGGGCGCCCCCTTCTACAATGGCCGCCCTGTGCTGACCTCCTCGCTTGACTTTGATTTGCCCGATCGCCTGATCGCCCGCGCCGCCGTGGAACCCCGCGATGCGGCCCGTTTGCTGGTGCTGCGCCGGGCCACCGGCGCGCTGGAACACGCCCAAGTGCGCGACCTGCCGGACCTGGGCTTTTTGCGCGCCGGCGATTTGCTGGTGGTCAACCAAACCAAGGTGCTGCCGGCCCGTTTTGAAGCCGTGCGCGAAAAAACCGGCGGCAAGGCCGAGGGGCTGTTTCTGGCCGAACCGGCCCTGAACTGCTGGCGCCTGCTGATGCAGACGCGCGGCTCGCCGGCCCTTGGCGAAAGCTTCCGCCTTGACGACCATGCCGTGCTGCGCCTGACGCAAAAAATCGGCGGCGGCGAATGGCAGGCGCAACTGGAGGCCAACGCCCCCACCCTGGCCGTGTTGGAGCGGGTGGGTTTGACCCCCATCCCCCCCTACATCCGCAAAGCCCGCAAAACCGACGGCGCGGCCGAAAACCAGCCGCAGGACCCGGACCGCTACAACACCGTGTTCGCCAAGGACGCCGGCTCGGTCGCCGCCCCCACCGCCGGCCTGCACTTCA
>CAZVNU010000321.1:0-2948 GCA_964628335.1 uncultured Phycisphaeraceae bacterium | reverse complement strand
CCTTGGCCAAGGTCGCCCTGGAGCATGGCGCCACTTTGCAGGTCGGCCATGTCGAGCGCTACAACCCGGCGGTGCGCGCCTTGCTGGCCCGCCAACTCAAACCGGAATATCTGGAAGCGGTGCGCACCAGCCCGATGACCTTCCGCTCGCTGGATGTGTCGGTGATCATGGACATGGGCATCCATGACCTTGACATTCTGCTGGCTTTCGCTGGCGCTCCGGTGGCCAAGGTCGAGGCCCATGGCGCCTCGGTCATCAGCGCCTCCACCGACCATTGCTCGGCTTGGCTCACCTTTGAAAACGGGGTGCGCGCCCACCTGACTTCTTCGCGCCTGGCCACGGCCACCACCCGCACCCTCAAACTGTTCGCCAAAGACGCCTTTGCCCATCTGGATTACGGCACCAAAGCCGGTGCGGTTTACCGCTTGGATGCGCATGCCAACACCTTGGCCAAGGTGCAGGCCCGTTTGGCGGCGCGCGAAGACTTGGCCGCCGAAAAATATGTGGACATGCTCGCGCCCGAAGCGTTGGACATCGCACCCTTTGGCGGCGCGGACCAGTTGACCGCGCAGGCCACGGCGTTTTTGGCCGCGGTCAAGGACAAGACCACGCCGGTGGTCACCGCAGAGGACGGCATCAATGCCATCATCGCGGCGGAGATGATCGCGGCGGCGCTCAAGCGGTGATTTTTTCACGGGAGGGCGGACTTCAGTCTTCCGACATTGCGGCGGGCTCGATGCCCGCGGCAATGAAAAGTTCGGCGGAAAAACTTTGTCTCATCCCGTTTTCCACTAAAAATCGCGGCGTTGAGCCGCGATTTTGTTTGGCAGGCTGAAGCCCGCCCTCCCGGTGTCAAATCCTTGCCGCCCGCTGGCGTAGCATGTGGTCGGCCAGCACCAGCATCATCATCGCCTCGGCCATCGGCACGAAGCGCGGCAAAAGGCACGGGTCATGGCGGCCCTTGGTGGCGATGGTGGTCGCATTGCCTGCTTGGTCGACCGTCGGGCGCTCCTGCAAAATGCTGCTGGTGGGCTTGACCGCGCAGCGCATGACGATGGGCATGCCGGTGGAGATGCCCCCGAGCATGCCGCCGTGGCGGTTGGTCAGGGTGTGGATTTTGGGGCCGGCAAAAGTGTCGCTGTGGGTGGTGCCGCGCGCGTCGGTCACGCCGAAGCCTTCGCCGTATTCCACGCCCATCACCGCCGGCAGCGAGAACATGGCTTTGGCCAGGTCGGCTTTCAGTTTGTCGAACACCGGTTCACCCCAGCCGGCCGGCACGCCCTTGGCGACGATTTGCGCGGCGCCGCCGATGGAATCCTGCTCTTTGCGCACCTGCACGATGTAGGCTTCCATTTCCCCGGCTTTTTCCGGGTCCGGGCAGCGCACCGGGTTGGCTTCCACTTGCGCCAAGGTGATGTCTTCAGGCTGGTCGAAAAAAGCGCGAATGGGGCCGACCTGGTCGACGAAGCCCAGGCACTCGATGCCGTGGGTGACTTGCAGCAGTTTGCGGGCGATGGCGCCGGCGCACACGCGGGCGGTGGTTTCGCGCGCGCTGGAGCGGCCACCGCCACGGTAATCGCGGAAGCCATATTTGGCGTCAAACGAATAATCGGCATGGCCCGGCCGGTACTTGTGCACGATGTCGCCGTAATCCTGGCTGCGCTGGTCGGTGGAGCGCACCATCACCGCGATCGGGGTGCCGGTGGTCTTGCCGTTGAACACACCGGACAAGATCTCCGGCTTGTCCTCTTCCTTGCGCGGCGAAACGATGCGGCTCTGGCCGGGGCGGCGACGCTCCAAATCGGGGATCAGGTCCGCCTCGGAGAGTTCAAGGCCGGCCGGGCAGCCGTCGACGATGCAGACATTGGCCGGGCCGTGGCTTTCGCCGGCGGTGGTGGTTCGGAAGAGGGTGCCGAAGGTGGATCCTGCCATAGTGGCGGCAGTCTAAGATAAAAACTTTGGGGCAGAGCCTCCGGTGAATTATCTTGGGGACAGGAAAGTCGTGGTTTTGTCGTTTCCGGCCTTTTACCGGAGTACGCATGTCCAAAGTCATCATCCTTGGCGCCGGAAAAATCGGCCGCACCATCGCCCACTTCCTGGCCGAAGGCGAATGGGGCGGCTACGAGGTGATTTTGTGCGATGCCAGCGCGCAGGTTCTCAAGGAACCCGGCAGCCCCCTGATCAAAACCCATGTGATCGAGGTGACCAGTGCGGCGGCATTGGCCAAATCCATCAAAGGGGCCCAGACGGTGGTGTCGGCGCTGTCGTACCAGTTCAATCCGGTGGTGGCCGAAGCCTGTTTGGACATCGGCGCCAATTATTTCGACCTGACCGAAGATGTGGGGACCACGCGGGCCGTGCGCCTGCTGTCCCAGCAGGCCAAACCGGGCCAGGTGTTCATGCCGCAGTGCGGTCTGGCGCCGGGCTTCATCTCGGTGGTGGCCGGGCATCTGGCCAAGCAATTCGACACGCTGGATTCCCTGCACATGCGGGTGGGGGCGTTGCCGATGTTCCCCAGCAACATGTTCAAGTACAACCTGACCTGGAGCACCGACGGCCTGATCAACGAATACTGCAACCCGTGCGAAGCCATCGTCGAAGGCCAGCCGCACGAGGTGCTGGCGCTGGAAGGTTTGGAAACTTTCCACATGGAAGGCGGCGAGTACGAGGCCTTCAACACTTCCGGCGGCTTGGGTTCGATGTGCGAAACGCTCAAGGGCAAGGTGCGCGATCTCAATTACAAGACCATCCGCTATGTGGGGCACCGGGATTTGGCGCATTTTCTGGTCAATGAAATGCGCCTGCGCGACGACCGCGCCGCCCTGCGGACCCTGCTTGAGCGCGGGGTGCCGGCCACCCGGCAGGATGCGGTGTTCACTTTTTGCACGGCGGCGGGCTGGAAAAACGGCCGCTTCGAGCAGTTGACCGACGCCCGGCGGATTCGCCAC
>CAZVNU010000320.1:0-2953 GCA_964628335.1 uncultured Phycisphaeraceae bacterium | reverse complement strand
AAGGTGCGGCGGATGGCAAGGCTGGGTGAGGGACGGCGTTTATTGGACGCTTACGCTCCAACAAGCACTTGCGCTGTTGACCCGCCAGCCCTGCCGCTTTGTAACATCAGGCGCACTTGATCTTTGCCGAACATACGGATTCCCATGGACTATCCCTTGGTGATGGCCAGCATCCGTTGCAACGCCACCAGCGCCCATTTTTTGGCATTGGGATGCACACCGATCACATTCACCGCCTTGCCCGCCGCCAACTGGTCCAAGGTCCACAGCAGGTGCGGCAGGTCGATGCGCACCATGGTGGTGCACAGGCATTGGCACTCCGACAAAATGCGGGCATGCACGCCCCGCGTCTTGGCTTCGTTGCACAAACGGTTGACCAGATGCACTTCGGTGGCAATGGCCCAATACGAGCCCGGCTTGGCGTTTCCCAAGGCCTTGATGATGCCTTCGGTGGAGCCGGTGCTGTCAGCCTTCCGACAGACTTCATGGGCGCATTCGGGATGGGCGATCACATGCACCGCCGGCCAAGCGGCGCGCACCTGGTCGATGTGCTCAGGGCGGAACATTTTGTGGACGGAACAATGCCCCTTCCACAAAATGAATACGCTTTGGCGCAATTTCTGCGTGCTGTTGCCCCCCAAATCCAATTTGGGATCCCACACGCACATCTGGGCTTCCGGGTCGAAGCCGGCTTTGGCGCCGGTGTTGCGGCCCAAATGCTGGTCGGGGATGAACACGACTTTCACGCTTTCGCCGGCGGCCAGCGGCTCATCACCCCCCTTCAATGCCCAGGCAATCACCTTGTCCGCGTTGCTGCTGGTGCATACCGCCCCGCCGTGCTCGCCGCAGAACGACTTGATGGCTGCGGTGGAATTCATGTAGCAAATGGGCACCACCCGCACCTGCTGACCGGCAAATGTTTCGGCCAGCGCCTCCCAGCACTCCAGCACCTGCTCGTAATTGGCCATGTCGGCCATTGAGCAGCCGGCGGAGGCATCGGGCAGAATCACCTTCACCCCTTCGGTGCCGGTCGGATTGGCCAGAGAATCGGCGGTTTCGGCCATGAAATGGACGCCGCAAAACACTACCCATTTGGCCTTGACCCTGGCCACCTGCTCGGCGGCCAATTGCGAAAGTTTGAAGGAGTCGCCGGTGAAATCGGCAAACTGCACCACCTCGTCACACTGGTAATGGTGCCCCAAAATGATCAAGTCGGAGCCCAGCTCCGCCTTGCGGGCCGCAATGGCCTCTTTCAAGGCATCGTCGCCAAGGGTGCGGTATTTTTCGGGGAGTTGGGGTTGCCAAGCGAGCATCGGTGCATTCTACATTCTTAGGCCGGGGTTCCATCTGACTCCCCGGCCTGATGCCGCGCTTCGTGCTCCACCACCTTGGTGTCGGAGCCATCCTCCTTGAGGCCGGCATTGAAGTCGAAATCTTCTTCCCCAATCTCATTCAGGCCGCTGCCCATGTCGGTGAGTCCGCTGCCGATATCTTCAGGCGAGAGATCGTCCATTTCGCCGTCCATGATGGCACGGGCCATGATATCCACGGGACCGTCCCCCTTGGCATTGGCCATGTGTTCCACCATCATGTCCGCCACGGCATGGCTGGAATCTGCCATGCCGTGGATTTGACCCAGCACATCGTCGGCGTCAAATTCGGCCTCCGAGGCCATCATGCCGCCAAGGAACCCCGATTGCATTTCATCCAGACGCGGACGGGCCAACGCCGAGCGTTCGCGCGGGTCTTCCTCCGCCGCCGCATCCGTCAGGGAAATCGCCTTGCTGGCCACGGTGCCTTCACCCTTGAGCAAGCCGACCACTTCGCTCCAGCTGACCGGGCGGTCGCTGGGCTTGGATTTGAGCAATTGCGAAAGAACTTCGGCAAAATCGCGCGGGATCAGGTCCTGCTCGATGCGCAGAATATCACGGGCTGACTGTTTTTCACTCGGCTCCATTTTGGTGAGGAAATACAGCAGGCACACGCCGAATGAATACATGTCGCTTTGCGCATTGGGACGGTTGTCAGCCGCCACTTCCGGCGCCAAGTACGCAGTGGGGGCGATGGACACCCAGCCCTTTTCCGGCTGGGATGAAAAAATATGGTTCCAGAAACTGAAGCCCATCATCCGCACCGTGTATTCGGCGCGCAATTGAAAATGGGCCGGCTGCAGGCTCATGTGGCAAAGCCCCACCGCTTCGGCCGCCCGGAAAGCGCGCGCCGCCTGGATGGCCAAATGCAGTAATTGGACGGGATGCACCCCTTTGTCACCCATGAGGGACGCAACCGATGTCCCGCGCGGCTCAACCACGATGACCGGGTGCTCATCAGAAGTGGTAAGGCGATAAATGTGCTGAAGATACGGATGATCCAACTTGGCCAGCGTTTTGTACAGCCGCACCGTGGCATTGACCATGATGGCGCGCGGCCCGGTGTCGCTCTCCATCACCATCACATCAATGTCGCGGCCGGAGGATTCTTCCACCCCAGCAAACAGTTCACCCGCCACCACCGGGCCTCGGCGCCCCTGCAAGATCAAATCATGCATGCGCGCCGGCACGGTCTGCTGCTTCTTGCATGAGGGGCATTCCAATACCGAAAGGGCGCCGACATCCCCCGCTTCCATCGGATGATGGCAGGCGAGACAGTGAAAGCGACGCAGACGGCTGACGCGAAGGGCCATGAAACATTCTCAAAAGCGGGGGAATCGAAACGGGTCACGCAGACCCGCGGTGAATCAAGTTCATCCAAGTCCGCGCATGATATCCGGTAAGAAGGATAAAAAGCAAGCACTTTTTGCCCATTTCAGCCACAGCCTTAAGCCCGTGGATTTTTGATCGGCGGCAAGACGCCGCCGCACCACCGTCTCTGCCAACGAAAAACCCTCCCTACTTTCGTAGAGAGGGTTCATCAAGTCGGCAATGACCTACTTTCCCGCAGATGCAGTATCATT
>CAZVNU010000319.1:0-2955 GCA_964628335.1 uncultured Phycisphaeraceae bacterium | reverse complement strand
CTTGCCCGTCAATTTGCCCATGCCCTCGCGCTTGATTTTGGCCAGGATGCGGTCCACCTCGCCGTGATGATCGGCGCGCGACTTGGCCTGCCGATGGTGCTTCCAATTGTGGTATTTGATGCGCAGGGAAGCGAAGGGCGAAGGGGCCGGCGCGATGGAGTGGCCACGCACCACCGGGCGGGGGGAAGGGAGTTTGGCCAGGCCGAAGCCGACGGCAAACGACACCAGATGCGAAAATTCATCCGCACCGGAGCCCGCCTTGCTCACCACCAACAACAGGGAAATACCCACCACAAAGGCCACCACCCAGCGCAACTCAATGGACAGGGGCAGAAAAAACAAACCGCACGGCTGCCTGGGGGTGCGGGCGACACTGGCGCCCATCAAGGCGAACATGATGACCATCGGCCCGGCGGCAACCCCGGAGGCGAAGGCTTGCGGAGCCACCCGCCACGCACCCTCCAGGGCCAAGGCGCGGATGATCGGGCCAAGCACGGCGATGAGCAACCACCTGCCCTGCGTGAGCAAACTTTCGGCCATGCGGCCAAACAGCCACAGCAAGGCCAAATTGAACAGCAGATTGATAATCAATCCCATGGCGTCGCCAAAACCGTAACTGATCCACGGATAGGTGAACAGCCGCCAAACCTGCGCCCCCGGCACCACGCTTCCCTCAGCCAACACGCCATGGGTGACGGCCGTTTTGGAAGCCAGACTCACCAACAAGCCCACCACCACCAAGCCCATCACCCACCCGGTGAGCGTGGACGGCATGCTCGGCCGCACCATGCGTCGGTGGGTATCTTGGTTGCCATAATCGCGGTCTTGCCAGCCCATAGATCTCTTCCGTTCACGAGCCCTGAGCGCGAGCTCAGGGGAATTGGGTATTTGAAACATGTAAACCCCGAGCTTGCGCCCAGGGCTCATTGAAACAGGCTATTCAACCATGAATGTCGCGTAATACAGCAGGGTGGCGATGCTCTTGGCATCCCTGAGCGTGCCGTCTTCGATCATCTCCAACGCCTGTGCCAGCGGCATGGGGTGGACTTCGATCTCCTCCGTGTCGTCCAGGTTCTGCGCGGTCTTTGAGAGACCGGTGGCGACATAGGCGTACAGAAACTCGCTGACCATGCCGGGGCAGCCGAAGAAGCCGTGAATCGGGGTGACCCTGGTCGCCAAATAGCCGGTTTCTTCTTCCACCTCGCGCAGGGCGCATACGGACGGGTCTTCGCCGGCCTCGATCATGCCGGCGGGCACCTCCCACAACATTTGTTCGCAGGCGGTGCGGCGGTTTTTGATCAGCACCACCCGGCCATCGGAGAGCACCGGCAGCACCACCACGGCATCGGCAGTCGCCAAAAAACCATAGGTGCGGGTGCCGCCATCGCGCTTGGGCACTTCGGTCAGGCGCACCTGGAAGCGGGCCGTGTCAAGGGCCGGGCGGGAGTTGGCTTTGAGGGCGTCGGAAATCATGGGAACATTCTAGCCCTTCCCCGGACTTCAAAGACTCTTGCGGTTGGCATTGGACAGCAATGAACGGTCCAGATGCACATAGCCGCCATCGACATGAATCAACTGACCGGTGGTGTGGCTGGAACGGTCGGAGAGCAAAAAGACGGTCATGCTGGCGATTTCCTGCGCCGTGGTCATGCGCCCGCCCAGGGGAATGTGATTTTCGATCTGCGCCAAGGCCTCGGCCGGATTGGGCAATGTCTCCAGATATTTTTCATACAACGGCGTCATGCATTCGGCCACGATCAAGGCATTGACGCGGATGCCGTCGTCGCGCAATTCCACCGCCCACTCGCGGGTCAGGGCATTGCGGCCGCCGTTGGCGGCGGCATAGGCGCTGGTGCCGCCCTGGCCGGTCTCGGCGGTTTTGGAGGAGATGTTGACGATCGCGCCTTTGCTCTGCTTCAAATACGGAAGCGCAAATTGCGCCATCTCGAAGTAATGGACCAGGTTCTTGCGCAGCGAGGCGATGAACTGCTCGGTGTTGCCGCTTTGCAGGCCCACGCCGTCGTTGACGCCGGCATTGTTGACCAGACCCTCGATGCGGCCGAACTTGGCCACCACGGCATCGACCGCCGCCTTGACTTGCGCGGTTTCCGACAGTTCGGCCTGCACGGCAAAAGCTTGGCCGCCGGCGGCGGTGATGGCATCGACCACGATGGCATTGTCGGCGGCCTTGCGGCCCACCACCACCGGAATCGCGCCCTCGGCGGCCAGTGCATGGCAGATACCCTCGCCGATGCCCTTGGCCCCGCCGGTGACGATGATGACTTTGTTTTGGAGATGAAGGTTCATGTGGGAGGGTCGCAAAATGGAATGAGTAGCCGACCACGAAATGGGAAGAATGAAATCAAAGGGAGCGGGCAACGGAAGGCGGCCCACGCGACGGAATCTGCTTGCGCCTCATGGGGTTTGAAAAACCCGAAGCGCAACGGGTCGGCCAAAGCCCACCCTCCTACAAATTCACGCCGCGCTGCCAGAAGATGAAGTCATCCTGGCCCAGCTCCATCGAGCGGGTCACATACTCGCCGCTGGCCAGGCCGATCACATATTCCAGGATCGCCTCGCCCATCTGTTGCACATTCTTTTCACCGGTGATCACCGGGCCGGTGTCAAAGTCGATGATGTCGGGCATGCGGCGCGCCAACGCGGTGTTGGTGGCGACCTTGACCATCTCGGTGACGGGGTTGCCGGTGGGCGTGCCAAGACCGGTGGTGAACAGGGTGATCTGGCAACCCGCCCCACCCATGCCGGTGGTGGCCAGCACATCGTTGCCGGGGGTGCACAGCAAATTCAAACCCGGCTTGGTGGCATATTCGGCGTAATCCAACACCGCCACCACCGGCGAATTGCCGGCCTTCTTGGCGGCGCCGGCCGACTTGATGGCGTCGGTGATCAGGCCGTCTTTGATATTGCCAGGCGAGGGATTCATGTCCATGCTTG
>CAZVNU010000318.1:0-2983 GCA_964628335.1 uncultured Phycisphaeraceae bacterium | reverse complement strand
GGACACCCGCGCTCCAACAAGCCCGTGCGCTGTTGACCCGCCAGCCCTGGCCGTCACGGGCATTTCTCACCGAAACCGCACGCCGGCATGGTAGATTGGTTCCGTTCAATCCTCCCGTTTTCCCGGATGTCATGCCATGCCTCCCCCTGTTTCCCCCGCCGCCGACTTGTTTTTCGACCGTGAATTGTCCTGGTTGGCGTTCAACCGGCGCGTGCTGTCCCAGGCCGGCGACGCCCGCGTCCCGTTGTTGGAACGCCTGGCTTTCCTGGCGATTTTCTCCTCCAATCTGGACGAGTTCTTCCAGAAGCGGGTGGGTGGCATCCAAAAGCAGTTGGCCGCCGGCGTGTCGAGTTCCGACATGGCCGGCGGTGGGGCCGAACTCATGGCCAGGATCAGGGCCGAAGTCCTTGCCCAGTGCGCCGAACAGGCGGACATCTTCGCGCGGCTCCGGAGCCTGCTGGCCACCGAAGGCATCGTGTTTTTGGCCTGGGACGACCTGACGCCGGGGGAGTGGGCGCGGGCCACCCAGGTCTTCATGTCGGATTATTTCCCGGTGCTCACGCCGCTGTCGGTGGACATCGGCCACCCCTTTCCCTTCATCTCCAACCTGTCCACCTCGATCGGCGTGGTGCTGGCGCCCGAGGAGGACGGCGGCGAACCGGTGTTCGCCCGCATCAAGGTGCCGCGCGTGCTGCCGCCGTTCGTGCGGGTGGACGACGGCGCCAACCCCGCCTGCTGCCGCTTCATTTCGGCCGAGGCGCTGATCACCCGGCATTTGGGGCGGTTGTTCGACGGCATGACCGTGCTGGAGACCTTTCCCTTCCGGATTACGCGCAGCGCGGCGGTGGACGCCCATGAGGCGGAGGATGAAGACGACGCCGAGGATTTGCTGGAACTGGTCAGTTTGGAATTGCGCGAGCGCAAATTCGCCGACGCCGTGCGCATGGAGACGGCGGTGGCCCCCGACCATCCGATGCGTCGCCTGATCTGCGGCGAGGGGGAACTCGGCGAAAACGACGTGTACCCCGTGTTGCCCGGATTGATGGACCCGTCCACCCTGTGGGCGATCCACGCGGCCTGCGCCCGGCCGGACCTCAAGTACAAGCCGTTCGTGCCGGCGGTGCCCGCCCATTTTTCCGAAGACGAGGACATGTTCGCCGCCCTGCGGGCGGGGGACATCCTGGTGCACCACCCCTACGAGTCCTTCGAGGCCAGCGTGGGGCGCTTCGTCACCACCGCCGCGCGCGACCCGCAGGTGCTGGCCATCAAGATGACGCTCTACCGCGCCGGCGACCACGGATCGTTCGTGCCGGAACTGATCCGGGCGGCCGAAAGCGGCAAGCAGGTGGTGGTGCTGGTGGAGCTCAAGGCTCGGTTCGACGAGGAGCGCAACATGCAGATCGCCCGGCGCCTTGAAAAGCACGGCGTGCATGTGGTCTACGGCATGGCCGGTCTGAAGACCCACACCAAGACCACGCTGGTGGTGCGCAAGGAAGCCGACGGCGTGCGCTGCTACGCCCACATCGGCACCGGCAACTACAACGCCAAGACGGCGCGGCTGTACACCGACCTTGGCCTGTTCACCGGCGACCGCGAACTGACCGACGATCTGGTGGAACTGTTCCATCACCTGACCGGCCGCTCTCGCCAGCGTGAATACAGCCATCTGCTGGTGGCCCCGCACAACATGCGGGCCAGGTTCACGGACATGATCGCCCGCGAGGTGGCGCATGCGCGGCAATGGCGCGAGCGGGGCGCCGATCCGGCCGACCCCCTGCGCCCGCGCATCCGGGCCAAGATGAATCAACTGGAGGACCGCAAGATGTGCCGCGAACTCTACGCCGCGTCGCAGGCCGGGGTGGCCGTGGATCTGGTCGTGCGCGGCTTCTGTTGCCTGCGTCCCGGCGTGGCGGGCCTGTCGGAGAACATCAAGGTGGTCTCCGTCATCGGGCGCCTGCTGGAGCATTCGCGCGTCTACCACTTCTTCAACGCCGGCAACCCGGAGTACTACATCGGCTCGGCGGACTGGATGTACCGCAACCTGGACGCCCGCGTGGAATGCGTCACCCCGGTGCGCAGCGAGGCGCACAAGGCGCAATTGGGCGCCTTGCTGGACCTGATGCTCTCCGACCAACGCTTGGCATGGGATCTTGGCGCCGACGGCGTGTGGCGATTGCGCCAGCCTGACGGTCTGGCGCCCGATGCGCCGGCGGCCCTTGGCACGCATGAGGCGCTGCTGAGGCGTTAGGGTGCTTGGAGATGAACCGTGCGTCACTGCGGGCTGTCCACGCTTCACCGCGAAGCGGTGATTGTTCCTGGCCAGGGGTGCAACCCCTGGAATGAAAGCCGAAACCGCCCTACAGCTTTTCCGCCGCCAGCAGCGCGGCGCCGACCGGTCCGGCGTCGTCGCCGAGTTTGCCCACCACGATTTTGGTCTTTTGCAGGTCCGCCGGGAAGACGCAGGCCTCAAAGGCCGGCCGCACGCGCTTGAGCAGGTCGTCGCCCAGGGCCTCGGCCAGCCCGCCGCCAAGCACCACCATCGGCACCGGCACCAGGGTGAGGGCGTTGGCGATGGCCGTGCCCAGGGCCTTGGCCGCGTCATCCACCACGGCGCAGGTCAGGGCGTCGTTTTGCTTGAGGGCGGCGGCGATGATCTTGGAGCGGATTTTTCCCAGGTCGCCTTCCACCAGTCTGGGCAGGATGGAGGGGTGGCTGGCGCCCAGCATCTCCACCAGGCGGCGGGCGATGGCGCCCCGGCTGGCCAGTTCCTCCAAGGTGCGCTGGCCGACGGGGGCAAAGGCCTGCACCACGGTGTGGCCGATTTCGCCGGCGGAGAAGGTGTGCCCGTATTGCAGGTCGCCCTCCAGGATCAGCGCGCCGCCGACCCCGGTGCCGCAGAACACCGCCAACATGTCGTCGCAGCGGCGGCCGGCGCCCACCGAATATTCGCCCCAAGCCCCGACGCGCACATCGTTGTCGGCCA
>CAZVNU010000317.1:635-2986 GCA_964628335.1 uncultured Phycisphaeraceae bacterium | reverse complement strand
CCGACTTGGGGCTGCGCGCCCCCTCGCCGACCGACCGGCGCGCCAAGACGATTTCGTTCACCGCCAAAGGCCGCCAGGTGGTGAACCATGTGCTCGACGGCTACGGCCCGCAGGTGGATCGCGTGATGGGCGGCCTGACCCCGGCCGAGCAAAAACAATTGATCGGCTTGCTGGCCAGCATGCAGCAACACCTGGACAAACTGCTCAGCGAGACGCAGGCGGCGCTTTCGGGGGATGTGGAACCGTTGTGATGGGTTGACCGGCGGCGCACAATGTCATCTTTGTGCGCCGCTTTTTATTGAATGGATTGATTTTCAACCGCCTCACCCAACACCCCATGCTCGACGATTTTTGCCTCACCCCCGTGCTTGCCCTGACCGCCTTGGGGCTGGCGATTGCCGCCAAAGTCCAAGCCGGGGGCGCCAAAAAGCGCATGGACGAACTGGAATTGAAACTCAATCAATTGCAGCGGGAGGCGCGCCAGCAACAGGTGCGTGCCCCGGCGGCAGCCAAACCAGATACTTCAACCGGCGCTGCCATGGAACCCAAGCAAACCTTGGTGCTGGCCGCAACACCGGATATCAAGCCCGAAACAACGCCGGTGGTAACGCCGATAACGCCATCGCCACCCGCACCCGTGCCGGCAACGCCGCCTGTCGCCGCACCGATCATTGTGCGTCCTTCGCCGGCGGTTGCGCCTCCTTCGCCGGTGATTGTGCGCCCCTTGCCTGCGGCTGCGGCGCCCACCCAATCTGCATCCGCATCCGCCCCGTTGCCCCCAAAAACCTTGGAGCCGGTTGCCGGCAAGCCCAAACTCTCGCTTGAAGAATGGCTCGGCGCGCGGGCCTTTGTGTGGATTGGCGCCATCGCGCTGACCCTCACCGGCGTGTACTTCCTCAAGTATTCGGTGGAACAGAACTGGGTTTCACCGTGGGTGCGCGTGCTGTCAGCCACCGCCTTTGGCCTGGCCCTGATTGGCGCCAGCGAATGGATGCGCCGCCGCCCCAACCGCTTGGGCGAACGCATCGGCCAAGGCTTGTCGGGCGCCGGCATTTTGGTGCTGTATGGCGTCATCCTGGCCGCCACCCGCATGTATGACCTGGTTCCTGCCGGCGTGGCTTTTGTCGCCATGGCCGGCGTCACCGCCGGCGCGGTGGCGCTTTCGCTTCGGCATGGCGCGCCTTGCGCGGTGATGGGTTTGATCGGCGGCATGGGCATGCCGATTCTGCTCAGCACCGGCGGCGGCCACATGGGCCACTTGGTCGCCTATCTGCTGGTGTTGCAAGTTGGCGTGATTGCCGTGGCCCGCAAAAAGAACTGGTCATGGCTGCCCACCCTCACGCTGGCTGGATCGCTCGTCTGGCAACTGCTGCTCTCCACCCAATCGCATGACGCCTACGAACGTGGTTTCGCGGCCGCGCTCACCCTTGGCAGCGCGGCGATGCTGGTCGCCTTTGGCGCCCGTCCCGGCGCCAATGCCGCCGGCCCGCTGCGCCTGGCCATCATGGCCTGCGGCGCGGCGGTGGGCTTTTTGGGGTTGCTGGCATTGCGCGGCGGCCACGATCCGATCAGCCTTGGTCTGCTGGGACTGGTGTCGGTGGCACTGCTGGTGCTGACTTGGAAAAAGAACGCCTACCGCTGGCTGCTGCCGGTGGCCGCCGGTGTGAGTTGCCTGGTGCTGATGGATTGGAACCAACACCTCACGCGCGAGCCGATCTCCGTCCGCCCGGCCATTCCCGCCTTGCATTGGGTTGCACTAAGCGTCTTTGGCTTGCTCTGGTGGCTCGGCGGCACTTTGCTGGCCCGCCACCAATGGCGCTTGCGCACCCTTGGCCTTAGCTTGGCGATTGCCGCGCCGTTGGCCAGCTTGGGATTGGGTTTTGTCACTTTGCCGCCCGGCGCCTTCACCGGCCTGGCCCCCTTGTGGGCTGGCATTTGCCTCGGCGTGGCGGCGCTGTGGATGATCAGCGCCCGCTACCTTCACACCAATGATTTCGGCAAACGCCTTGGCACCCAAGCATGCGTGCTGGCCGCCGCCTTGCCGCTGCTGTTGGCGCCGTTGCTGGCCATCCCCCATCCGTGGGCGGCCTCGGCCTGGGGCGCACTGGCCCTGCTTGCCGCCGGCTTGGCCGGCCGTCTGATTTTCCTGCCGATATTGTCCTGGCTTGGCGTTGCTTTGGCCGCGCTGGCGTTGCCATTGCTGGCGATGCGCGGCAACTGGCCGCTACCGACAGCAGATGCCCCCTTCTTTGGCCCGGCATTGGCGCCTTGGGGCTCACTCGCCCTGCTCACCGCCGGCTGCATGTGGCTGCTCAACCGGCCGGCGATGTTGGCGCAAGCCGGCAAGAACA
>CAZVNU010000317.1:0-625 GCA_964628335.1 uncultured Phycisphaeraceae bacterium | reverse complement strand
TCCCCGCGCAATTGACGGCGGTCATCTGGGTGATCTTCGCCGCCCTGGCTTTGCTGCTTGCCGTCCCCCATCCTTGGATCGCCAGCTTGTGGAGCGGCTTGAGTCTGGTCATCGCCCTGATCGCCTGCCGCTTGGCGTTGCAGGTCTTGCCTTGGCTCTCGGCCACGGTGCTTGGCTTGTGCCTGCCGCTGCTGGCCATGCGCGGCGACTGGCCGTTGCCAGAAGCCCCCGAGTCGCCGTTGTTTGGCCCGGCGTTGCTGTCTTGGGGTTTGCCCGCAGTCTTGGGAGCAGGCGCCGTTTGGTTGCTCAACCGTCCGCGCGCGCTGGCCCTGCAAACTGAAAAAATGCCGGTGCAATTGGCCAGCGTGTTGGCCGTGGTGCTGGCCAGCCTGGCCGTCTTGCTTGGCATTCCCCACCCGTGGGAAGCCTCCGGCTGGGCCTTGCTGGCGGTCGGTTTGGCCTATGCTTCGGTGGCCATGTCTCTGCCGGTGTTGCCCATTTTGGGCGCGGCCTTGGCCGTCATCACCGCTTGCGCGTTGGCCTTGCGCGGTGCCTGGGACACCCCGCTGCCCGGCGCCCTGTTGGCGCTGGCCTATGCCTTGCCCGCCGGTCTGCTCGCTTGGGC
>CAZVNU010000316.1:1321-2987 GCA_964628335.1 uncultured Phycisphaeraceae bacterium | reverse complement strand
ACGGCCTTCTTCCGGTACGCCACCGAACGGGCGGACGGCTGGCAGGTGTTGCACCGCCAGCCCGGCCAAACCGGCACGGTGGCACCGGTGCCCGGCACCGTGGCAGTGCCGGTCGCCTTGCCCGACGGGTCGCCGGCCCTGTGCGCCCGGGGTGGCACTTTGTTCGTCGCCAGCGCCAAGGCCGACGGCAGTTTGCAGTTTGAAGAATTGCAAATCAGCCAGCCCGCCCATCCGGAGCAGGGGCTGTCGTTGACGCGCCGCCCGTTGGCCGGACTGCCACCCGGGGTCAAGCTGCTGGCCATGACCGCCGACCGCCAAAAATTGTGGTTGGCGGTGGAGGCGGCGCCAGCCGAAGTGCCGGATGCGATGGAGCCCGCCAAGACCCAAGGTGCGCCGGCTTTGGCGCCGGCCGTGGAAAATCCGCTGGACTTGGTGCTGGGCTTGCCGCCGGGCACGGTGGCGACCAAGGTTGATTCTGCGCTTGATCCGGTGTCGGGCTTGGAATCCAAGCCGGCCCCGGCCACCCAGTATTCCAAAGAAAAACAATTGCTGTTGTTGCGCGAAACCAACGGCCGGTTTGTGTTGGAAAAACATTTTCCCTTGGCGCGTCCGGTGCATTTGGCCAGCGATGGCCAGCGGATGTTTTTTGCGTATGGCGCGCAAGCCGTGCAAGGGGCCGAGGATTTCGCAACCGGCGGCTCTGCCGCCTCCATCCAAGCATTGTTTGTCGGCTCCCAGTCCGTGCTGGCTCAGATCACCCTCGAACACATCAAAGGCGAAACGGCCTGGTCTCACACGCTGAAAGCCAAGTGGGGCGTGCGACGCCAGAAATTCGGTCCGGCCGGCGAATGCGCGCTGCCCCTAGGCGAGGGCGAAGGCTATGGCGTGGTGGAGTGGGAGGGACACGCCGCCTTGGCGCGGGTTTCCGCCGGCTTCAAGCCCGGCCATCTGGCCGCCACCCTGGTGCCGGTGGATTTGAAGGGCGGCGTGCTGCCCACCGTGGAACTGCTGCAAGCCGGCGACCCCAAGGTCGGCCGCGACCAAGTGCTCTGGCTGCTGGCCGGCTCGGTGCTGGTGGCCTTTTTGCTGATGGGCTGGACCTGGCGGCGCGGCCCGCGCCTGTTGCCGCATCTGCCGCCCCACCTCAAGCGGGCCGGTTTGCTGCGCCGGGCCGGCGCCTTGATGATCGACCTCTCACTGGTGGCGGTGCCGGTGGCCAAAATCGCCGGCGTGCCGGTGGTGGTCATCATCCGCAACTGGCCCAACCTTGGGGATCCGTCCGATTTGGCCGACATGCGGTTGGGCATCATCACGGTCAGTGTTTTCATCCTCCACACCCTGCTTGGCGAATGGCTGTTCGGCCGTTCGGCGGGCAAAGTGATGATGGGCATCGGGGTGGTGGGGTTGGATGGCAAGCGCGCCCCCTTCTGGCGCATTTTGCTGCGCGGCGTGCTCAAGTGGATCGAACTGCTCAACCCCATGCTGGCCATCATCGCCGTGTTCTCGCCCTTTGGCCAGCGCCTGGGCGATCTGACCGCCGGCACGGTGGTCGTCTCCATCCGCAAACCGGGAGAATTCAATGATCCCCAATAACCGTCCGCCTGCCGTCATCCTGCTCTCCGGCGGTTTGGACAGCGCCACCGTGCTGGCGATGGCCAACGCCCGG
>CAZVNU010000316.1:0-1311 GCA_964628335.1 uncultured Phycisphaeraceae bacterium | reverse complement strand
GGCTTTGCCTGCCATTGCCTGTCCTTCGACTACGGCCAACGCCACACCCATGAATTGAAGATGGCCGCCAAGCAGGCGCAATTGCAGGGGGCCCTGAGCCACCGCGTGGCCAAGGTGGACATCGGCGCCTTTGGCGGCAGCGCCCTGACCGCCGACATCACGGTACCCAAGGACCGCAGCAACGATGCCATGACCCACGGCATTCCCATCACCTATGTGCCGGCCCGCAATACGGTGTTTTTGTCGTATGCCTTGGGGCTGGCCGAAGTGCTGGGGGCCAAGGACTTGTTCGTCGGCGTCAACGCCGTCGATTATTCGGGCTACCCCGATTGCCGCCCGCAATTCATCGAAGCCTTTGAGAAACTGGCCAACCTGGCGACCAAGGCCGGGGTGGAAAGTCTGGAGGCCGGCAACGGCCCGCACTTCCGCATCCATGCGCCGCTGATCGACCTGTCCAAGCGCGCCATCATCGAACAGGGCACCGCCCTTGGCGTGGACTACGCATCGACCAGCACCTGCTACGACCCCAAGCCGGACGGCAAGCCGTGCCTGCACTGCGACGCCTGCCAGTTGCGCCTGCGGGCGTTTGCGGAGTTGGGCGAGGTGGATCCGGTGGCGGGGTGAGGTGCGGTCGTTCCCGTGTTTCTAGGATTGCATGTTTCCCTTCGTGTGTCGCAGACGCTGACCTCTTCACTGGTGCCCTCATGCCAACCTCCATCACCCTCTCCGACATCCAAGCCGCCGCCGCCCGCATATTCGGCGGGGTGGTGCGCACCGACTTCGCCTTGTCGGAAGCCTTGTCCGGCAAAGCGGGGGCGCAACTGTTCCTCAAGCATGAGCACCGCCAGCGCACCGGATCCTTCAAGGAGCGCGGGGCGCGTAATAGCTTGCTGCAATTGCCGGATGAACGGAAAAAACACGGGGTGATCGCCGCTTCGGCCGGCAACCATGCGCTGGCGCTGGCCCGCCACGGCAAATTGCTCGGCATTCCGGTCACGGTGGTGATGCCGCGCTTTGCGCCGATGATCAAAGCCGAGCGCTGCCGTCATTACGGCGCACGGGTGATTCAGGCCGGCGAACATCTGCTGGAATCCAAGGAGCAGGCGCAAGTGCTGGCGGGGCAGGAAAACCTGCGCTACATCAACGGCTACGACGACCCGGCCATCATCGCCGGGGCCGGCACCATCGGCTTGGAAATGCTGGCGGAGGTTCCCGATCTGGATGTGCTGGTGGTGCCCATCGGTGGCGGCGGCTTGGTTGCCGGCATTGCGCTGGCGGCCAAGGCGATCAAGCCGGCCATCCGCATCATCG
>CAZVNU010000315.1:0-3024 GCA_964628335.1 uncultured Phycisphaeraceae bacterium | reverse complement strand
GCGTGCCAGCGTCCCCTCCCTGACGGTCGGGGTTCCTTGACCCGCCAGCCCTGAGGGGGGGCCAGGAACAATCACCGCTTCGCGGTGAAACGGTGATTGCGCATTGCATATGCGGACTGTTTCCAAAGTCACCTTGGTGAAATGAAAGCGTCGAAAAAATCAGTGGCCCATCACCCGCCACAGCACCCCCAGCACATGCAGGTGCAACACGCCATCAAGCAGCAGCAGGCGCCAGACGGCGCCGCGTTTTTCATGGGTGAACCACAACAGGCCGAAGGCGGCGGCGCCGGCCAGCAGGTTCTCGGGCTGGGGCGTGGGCAGCCACGCGATCAGCACGGCGCCCAAAGCCAGGGCGCGGGCAACCCAAAACGCGCGCTCCGGGCCAAAGCGGGTGGCCAGGGTGGAGACCCCGCGGGTCAAATCCAACTCGCGGTCGCGCACATCAAAGGGGATCACCAGTGCGCCGGCCAGCAGCAGGCGGCCGGCCTGCCAGCGCAAGGCGTCCGGGCTGTCCAAGCGTTCGCCCAGCGCCATCAGCACGGCGGTGGCGCTGCCGAGCATCCAGACCAGGGCCACCAAACCGGGCCGGGCCCACGGAAAGGCGCCCAGGGGTTGCCACTGGCCGCGCCACTTGACCACCTTGAGGCCGTAGCCCAGCGCCACCAGCGCCCCCACCGCCAGCACCGCCACTTCGGGCCAGGGCAGCAGCAGCGTCAAGATGGCGCTGGCCAGTCCGGCGCCCACGCTCCAAAACCACATCAGGCGGCGGTGGCGTATGAACCAATCGCCGCGCGGGCCGGCCGGCGCGGCGCCGGCCAAGCGGTCCAGGCCGTACACGGCGGCGGCGCCCAAGGCCACCGCATATTCCAGGCGGCCCGGCGCCACCACCCGCTGCCCCGCCCCCACCCGCGTGGCCCACACGCACAAGAACGCGCCCACGGCCAGGTGCACATTGCCCCACAGATACGGGCGCAACCAACGCGGCAGGGGGTGGATGGTCATGGGCGGTCACCTTCGGGCAAAGGCGGACGGGCGGACGCGAATCAATCCTGGGCGGCGATCTGATGGTAATGCGACATCAGCCGTTCGTGGGTCACCAGGCCCAGCACCCGGCCGCGATCATCCCGCACCGGCAGGCAGTGGGCCTTGGTCTGCGAGAATTTCTCCATCACGCTTTCCAGCGTTTCGGAATTGAGCACGGTGGGCGTGGCGGGATCCATCAGGTCGCCGATGATGAGCAGCGGCAGGGCTTCGCGGTCCAGCAGCACCTCGCGCACGCGGTCGCTGAAAATCATGCCGCGGTATTTGCCGTCGGCCGATTGCACCACGAAATCATCGGCATGGGTCTGGGAGGCCATGCGCAGCAGGCAGACGGCGTCGTCTTTTTCATTCAAGAAGTGGGCTTCGACCAGGGCGATTTCCGACACATGGGAACGGCGCAGGATGGCCACGCCGGAGCCGGTGCGCACGCCCTTTTCACGCAACTGCATGGCCACCAGCGATTCGCGGCCCATGCGCCGGGCGATGGTCACCGCCAGGATCGCCACCACCATGGCCGGCAAAATCATGGCGTAATCGTGGGTCAGTTCAAACACCAGCACAAAGGCGGTGAGCGGGCAACGGAAGGCGCTGGCGATGACCCCGGCCATGCCCACCAGGGCGTAGGTGGCCGGGGTCATGTTGGGGAACCAGCCGGTCCACTGGGCGATGCAGCCCACGCACCCGCCGGCCGCCGCGCCCACGAACAGACTCGGCGCGATCGCCCCGCCCGAACCGCCCGAACCCAGGGTCAACCCCACCCCCAGCAACTTGAGCGCCACGATGACCAGCAAAACGCCGGCGGTGTAGGAGGTGGCGCCGTCAAAGTGGCCCGGCTTGAACAACGAGGCGATCACGCTGTAGCCGTTGCCCATGAAGGCCGGCAGGCCATACCCGGACAAGTTGCGCAGGATGCCGTCGCCGTGCGGCAGCATCAGACCGAAGGACAGGCCCAGCACGCCCAACGCCAAACCGCCAAGGCCGGGCCGCAGCCACACCGGGCCGGGCGCGCGCTTCCACCAGATTTCGCTTTTTTGCATGACCCAGGTCATGGCGAAACCCAGCACGCCGCAAAGCAGGCCCAGCAGCACGTACACCGGGGTCTCCGCCAGCGTCGAACGGCGCGCGGCCAGGGTTTTCTCCACCAGGAACAGCGCGCCGTGGCCCTCGCCATGGGTGGATGCAAACAAGGCGTCGCCCAAGCCTTGGCTGGCCACCGTGCCCACCACGGAAGCCACCACGATGGGCATGAACAGGCGCAAGGAGAAGTCGCACAGGATCACTTCCAACACGAACAGCACGCCGGCGATGGGCGCATTGAAGGCCGCCGCGATCGCCGCCGCCATGCCGCAGCCCACCAGCACCGGCAAGTCGCCGCGCTTGACGCCGATCAAACGGCCCACGCCCGAACCGGCCGCCGCGCCGATGGTGACCACCGGCCCTTCCATGCCGGCGCAACCGCCGCTGCCCAGGGTGAGCGAAGCGGTCAGCGCCTTCCACGCGCCGGTGCCGAAGGGAATCACGCCCTGCTTGCGCACCACGGCGGTGACGATCTCGGGGATGCCGTGGGTGGGCCCGGTTTTGGCGCAGTAGGTCTGGATCGCCCCCACCAGCACGCCGCCGACGGTCGGCACCAGCACCAGCAGCAGCATGCCCAGCCAACTGCGGCCGCCTTCGCCCTCGCCCCAGGCCAGACGGGCGGTGGATTCCACCATCGCGCCGAACAAGGCGGCGACCGCGCCGCCGGCCGCGCCGACGATGCCGCCGAAAATCAAAATGGTCAGGTCATTGCCCAGCCAGCGGGTGAGCTGGGTGTGGGTCTGTTCACGGAAAAGTAATAATCGGTCCTTCATGACGCTGGCGTGGGTGTGAAAGATGAAGGGACAACTATACCACCACCGGGAAAGGCTTTCGACGCCGGCCTTGGGGCGCCCCAGGGCTGGCGGGTCAAGGAACCCCGCCACGACCTTCGGCGCGTCATGCCGC
>CAZVNU010000314.1:0-3035 GCA_964628335.1 uncultured Phycisphaeraceae bacterium | reverse complement strand
GTTCGACCGACGGCCTGGTGCGCGGCATGAAGGTGCGCGACTCCGGCGCTTCGGTGGCCGTGCCCGTGGGCGAGGCCGTGCTGGGCCGCGTGTTCAACCTGCTGGGCGACGCCGTCGATGAAAAGCCGGAAATTCCGGCCGACAACAAGCGCATGCCCATTCACCGCAAGCCGCCCGCATTCACCGCGTTGAACGCCCAAACCCAAATCCTCGAAACCGGCATCAAAGTGGTGGACTTGCTGTGCCCCTTCGTGCGCGGCGGCAAAATCGGCCTGTTCGGCGGCGCCGGTGTGGGCAAGACCGTGATCATCCAGGAAATGATCGCCCGCGTGGCCCGCCAGTTCGGCGGCTACTCGGTGTTCTGCGGCGTGGGTGAGCGCACCCGCGAAGGCAACGACCTGTGGCGCGAAATGTCGGAAGCGGAATACACCGACTCCGAAGGCAAGAAGTGCCACGTCATCGACAAGGTGGCGATGGTGTTCGGCCAGATGAACGAGCCCCCTGGCGCCCGTCTGCGCGTGGCGCTCTCGGGCCTGACCATGGCCGAAGAGTTCCGCGACGCTTCCGGCAAGGAAACCCTGATCTTCGTCGACAACGTGTTCCGCTTCACCCAAGCCGGTTCGGAAGTGTCCGCCCTCCTGGGCCGCATGCCCTCGGCCGTGGGTTACCAGCCGACCCTGTCCACCGAAATGGGCGAGTTGCAGGAGCGCATCACCAGCACGACGCGCGGGGCCATCACCTCGGTGCAGGCCGTGTACGTGCCCGCCGACGACTTGACCGACCCGGCCCCCGCCACCGCCTTCAGCCACTTGGACGCCTTCGTGGTGTTGGAGCGCTCCATCGCTGAAAAGGGCATCTTCCCGGCCGTGGATCCGCTCACCTCGACCTCGCGCATTTTGGACCCCGGCATCATCGGCCAGGACCACTACGACACCGCCCGCAAGGTGCAGTCCATCCTCCAGCGCTACAAGTCGCTGCAGGACATCATCGCGATCCTGGGCATGGACGAGCTGTCGGAAGAGGACAAGCTCACCGTCGCCCGCGCCCGCAAGATCGAGCGCTTCCTCTCGCAGCCCTTCCATGTGGCCGAAGTGTTCACCGGCTTCCCCGGCGTCAACTCGACCCTGGCTGAAACCATCGATTCGTTCAAGCGCATCTGCGCCGGCGAAGGCGATGATCTGCCCGAATCGGCCTTCATGTATGTCGGTACGCTCGACGACGCCAAGGCCAAGGCGAAGAAGATGGCGCAGGGCAACTAAGCCCTGGGCGCGCGCAGCGCACCGGGTTGCGCAGCAACTCACGCCATCCCCGCGAAGCGGAACATGGCGGCTGGCAACCAAGGGAGGGTCGGCTTTAGCCGACCATGAACCAAGCAATCAACAACAACGAGCCCCGTGCGCAAGCGCGGGGTTTTTTGTGGTGTCACGACGCAAACTGTTCTTAAAGAAGTTAGACTTTACATTTAGAACATCCAAATGTAAGATTTGTTTATGGAAAACCGTCCCTTTTGGCTGGATCGCTTGGCCCATTCATGGACCAAAGCCCCCATTTGCTGGCTTTCCGGTGTGCGCCGGGTGGGCAAGACCACGCTTGCCAAGTTTTTGCCCGACGCGGAATTCATCAATTGCGACACCCCGGGCGCCGCCACGGTGTTGGCGGATCCGATGCGCTTTTTCCAGGAATTGGCCAAGCCCCGGCTGGTGCTGGATGAAGTGCATCAATTGCCGGATCCCAGCCGTCTTTTGAAAATCGCGGCCGACGAGTTTCCGCACCTGCAAGTGTTGGCCACCGGCTCCTCCACGCTGGCCGCCACCGAAAAATTCAGCGATGCCCTGACCGGGCGCAAGCGCGTGGTTCACTTGGTGCCCGTGCTGCCGGAGGAGCTGCCCGCTTTCGGCCGGCCCGGCTTGGATCGCCGGCTGTTGCATGGCGGGTTGCCGCCGGCGTTGCTGGCGTCGGAGTTGGATTCCGGTTTTTACGCCGAGTGGCTTGACTCCTACTTCGCCCGCGATGTGCGTGAATTGTTCCAGGTTGAAAAACGCGGCGCCTTTTTGCTGATGATCGAAACGCTCCTGCGCCAAAGCGGCGGCATTTTGGACGCGGCTTCGCTCGGCCGCGCCGCCGGCATTTCCCGGCCCACGGTGCTCTCGTATTTGAATGTCATGGAAACCACGCTTGCCATCACGCGGGTGCGTCCGTGGAGCGGCGGGAAAAGCGACCGCGAATTGATCCAGGCGCCCAAGGTTTACGGATTTGACACCGGTTTCGTCTGCCATGCGCGGGGCCGGCGCGACATCGGCCAGGATGACCGGGGCCTTCTGCTCGAACATCTGGCGTTGGAATCCCTGCAAGCCGTCCGCGACTTGCCGCGCATCCACTATTGGCGCACCAAAAACAACCGCGAGGAAATCGATTTCGTCATCCCGCGCGGCGACGCTTGCGACGCCATCGAGGTGAAATGGAATCCGGACGCCTTTGAGCCGAAGAATCTCAAGGTGTTCCGCAGCCTGTATCCGGAGGGCCGCAATGTGGTGGTCAGCGCGCAAAGCGGCCCTTCGAGGATCCGGTCGGTGGCGGGAATGGAAGTCGAGTTCGTGGGGATCGAGGCGCTGCGGGCAATCTGGCGATGAATGCCCAGCCGAAGCAAGCAGGGGCAGAAACGAGATTTCACCGGGTCATTTTCGTGGCGTCAGGAAAATGAGGGTCTTGGCTGGCTTGGTCGCCAACGGCGACGCGGACACGAGCCCGGGGTCGCGCCGGAGCGGAGGCCGCAAGGGGCCCGGCCTCCGGCAAAGCGGGATTCGGCGCCGGATCTTTCCGGGGTCGAGGGGAAGGCGACGAAGGTTTGTTCTATTTTTGCCCAGTTGGCCTTGAGTAAGACCCGCCTTCTCGCGGATTTCGCAAAGAAAGTCAGCTAACAGCTTTTGCTCGTCGGGCTGCGTGGCCTTGCTCATGGGGCGCACTGTCCCCCAGGGCTGGTGGGTGATGGAGCGCGGGTGTCCCCACCCGCAAATGCCGCCCGGGGCTCAATGCCC
>CAZVNU010000313.1:0-3071 GCA_964628335.1 uncultured Phycisphaeraceae bacterium | reverse complement strand
TGACGGTCGGGGTTCCTTTTCAAAGGGATGACGCGCGTGACCCGCCAGCCCTGCTGTGTCTTGGGCACAGGCCTAAAGGCAAATGGCTGCCGAAAATCATTGGGCAGCCATTTGCTTTTAGGTTTATTTGGCTGGGTAACAGGTCGGCTAAAGCCGACCCTCCCTTAAATCTCAATCGACAAACTCGCCGCCATCGGCAAGCGCGCGATCATTTCCTTGGCCAGCAGCTTGCGCACCGGCTCCAATTCCATGCGGTCGAAGCCTTCGGCGGCGAAGGCGTACACCAGCATGGCGCGGGCGATCGGCTCGGGGATGCCGCGCGAGCGGAAGTAGAACACCGCGTCTTCGTTCACCTTGCCGGTGGTGGCGCCGTGGGTGCAGCGCACATCGTCGGCGTAAATCTCCAGCTGCGGGCGGGTGTTGACGCGGGCGTCGTCGCTCAAGAGCATCGAGCGGCTCTGCTGGATGGCGTCGGTCTTTTGCGCGATCTGATCGACGATGATGCGGCCGGAGAACACGCCCCTTGAAGCGTCGCACAAGATGCCCTTGTAATACTGGCGGCTGAAACAGCCCGGCGCGGCGTGGTGCACGCGCATGGCGTTGTCGAGCAACTGGCTGCCGCAGCCCACGTACAGACCATTGATCAGGCAGTGGGCGGCGGTGCCTTTGAGGGTCGGCGCCACGTTGTTGCGCACCAGTTTGCCGCCCAGGAGCACGGTGTGCGAATGCACATCGGCCTTTTCCGCCAGTTCGATGAACAAAGTGGAGAAGTTGTAGGCGCTGGTCGAATCCTTTTCGAGCAGGTAGTGCTCGACCTTGGCGTCCGGCGCGGCGACGATTTCGGTGACGCAGTTGTGCAGGTAGATGGCGCTGTCGCCGGTGGTCACGAAGTGCTCGATGAGCGAACCCTTGGCGCCCTGGCCGGCGGTGATCAGGTTGCGGCCGTGGCTGACGAAGGTGCCGCCTTCCGGCGTCGAAATCGACAACACATGCACGGGCTTGGCCGCTTCAACGCCGGCCGGCACATGCAGGAAGAAGCCGCCGACCTCATGCGAGCCGAGGGCGGCTTGGTTGAGGGCGGTGAAGGCTTCGCCTTCGCGGGCGATGGCCGGCGCCGACAAGCGGCCCAAATGCGGCGCCACCAGGGCGCCGTGCTTGGTGATGGCTTCGGCCAAGGGGCAGCAGATCACCTGCGCGCCCAAGACCGCCGTCGAATCGGAAATGTCGGGGCGGAACACGCCGTTGACGAAAATCAGATTCACCGCATCCAAGCCGGGGATGAAGAAGGCCTCGGCTTGCGTGCGGGTCAGGGCGCTGTCGGCGGCCGGCGCAAAGGTCAGTCCGGAAAACGCCTCAAGCGAGGTGTACTTCCACGACTCGCTGCGCCGGCCGGGCAGGCCGGTGGCGTTGAATTGCGCGGCGCCGGCGGCGGCCAGGGTGGCCAGCCAGGCGGGGGAAGTGGAAGCGGGCGTGGGGAGCAGGGTGGACATGAAGGGAGGGTCGGCTTTAGCCGACCTTGTATTTTGGGTGTGGGTGCGCCAATTCAACGGACATGGTCGGCCAAAGCCGGCCCTCCTCAGTTCGCCGGCTGGTAGATGCCGTACTTGGCATAGCCGTTCTTCTCCAACTCCAGCGCCAGTTCGCGGCCGCCGCTTTCGACGATCTGGCCCTTGACCAGCACATGGATGAAGTCGGGCACGATGTGGTTGAGCAGGCGCTGGTAGTGGGTCACCACCAAAAAGCCGCGCTTGCCGTCGCGCATGGAATTCACGCCGTCGGAGACCACCTTGAGCGCGTCGATGTCCAAGCCGGAATCGGATTCATCCAAAATGCCCAGCACCGAGTCGAGCACCGCCATCTGGAAGATCTCGAAGCGCTTTTTCTCGCCGCCTGAAAAACCTTCGTTCACGTTGCGCTTGAGCATCTCGGGGTTGATCTTCACCTGCGCGGCTTTTTCGCGGAACAGCTTGAGCAGCGAACCGGCGTCGAGTTCTTCCTGCCCGTGGTGCTTGCGCTTGGCGTTGACGGCGGCCTTCAAGAACTGCATGGCCGACACGCCGGGAATTTCCACCGGGTATTGGAAAGCCAGGAAGATGCCCTCGTTGGCGCGCTCGTCGGGGCCAAGGTCGAGCAGGTCCTTGCCGTTGTACTGCACGGAGCCGGCGGTAATTTCGTAGTCTTCCTTGCCGGCCAGGATCTGGGACAAGGTGCTCTTGCCCGAGCCGTTGGGGCCCATGATGGCATGCACTTCGCCAGGGTTGACGGTCAGGTTGATGCCCTTGAGGATCTGGACATCGCCGACGCTGGCGTGGAGGTTTTCGACTTTGAGGAGTGGGGTGGGCATGGGGGGAATAAAGGAGGAAAAAAGTCCCAAAAGAACCCCGACCGTCAGGGAGGGGATATGTCGGAACCGCGCCGACATCCGCGTCCCCTCCCTGACGGTCGGGGTTCTTTCACGCGTTATCCGACCGAGCCTTCGAGTGACACGGCCAGCAACTTGTTGGCTTCGACCGCGAACTCCATCGGCAATTCGCTGAACACCTGTTTGCAGAAGCCGTTGACCAGCAGGCTCACCGCGTCTTCATCCGAAATGCCGCGGGCGGTGCAGTAGAACATCTGGTCTTCGGCGATCTTGGTGGTCGAAGCCTCGTGCTCGCAGGTGGCCGTCTGGTTGCGCACATCGATGTAGGGGAAGGTGTGCGCGCCGCACTGGTCGCCGATGAGCAGCGAATCGCACTGCGTGAAGTTGCGCGCATTGGTGGCGCCCTTGCGCACTTCGACCAGGCCGCGGTAGGTGTTGTGCCCGTGGCCGGCGGAGATGCCCTTGCTGATGATGTGCGAGGAAGTGTCTTTGCCGATGTGGATCATCTTGGTGCCGGTGTCGGCCTGCTGCTTGAGGTTGGTCAGCGCCACCGAATAGAACTCGCCCTTGGAGCGGTCGCCCTTCAAAATCACCGAGGGGTACTTCCAGGTGATGGCCGAGCCGGTTTCCACCTGGGTCCAGGAGATGTGGCTGTCGTCGCCTTCGCAAAGGCCCCGCTTGGTGACGAAGTTGAAGATGCCGCCCTTGC
>CAZVNU010000312.1:0-3113 GCA_964628335.1 uncultured Phycisphaeraceae bacterium | reverse complement strand
GTGGGGACACCCGCGCTCCAACAAGCCCGTGCGCTGTTGACCCGCCAGCCCTCCGACCGCTTGGGGAAATCCGCCGGAAGATCCATGAAACCGTGATAATCTCTCCCTCATGCGCCTCTCCGTCGTCATTCCCACCTATCGCCGCTTCGCGCCGCTGCTCGACACGCTGGAGGCGGTGTTGGCGCAGCGGGACGCCGAATTTGAAATCGTCGTGGTGGACCAGAATCCGGCCTGGCCGCAGGAGCTGCAGGCGCGCAAGGCCCGATTGGCGGCCGATGCGCGCATCCGTTGGTTGCTGCGCGACAAGCCCGGGGTGGTGGCCGCCCGCCATGACGCGGTGGCCGCCGCCAGCGGCGAGGTGTTGGTGTTCATCGACGATGATGTGGCCATTCCCGACTCGTATTTTCTGGCGCGCCACGCGGCCAATTACGCGGCCAATCCGCAGGTGGATGCAGTCATCGGCCAGGAGATCTACAAAAACCAGGCGCTGCCGCCGATCGCCCCGCCGCCGGCGGGCGCGCAGGCGACGGATCGCAGCGGGCTGGGGTTGCCCTTTGCCGGCACCCCGCGCGACCAGGCCTTGCGCTTTGACCGTGCCCGCCCCCAGCGCTATCACGCGATCGCGTTTTGCACCTGCAACAGTTCCTGCACCCGTGCGGCGTTTTTCAAAGTCGGCGGCTTTGACGAATCCTTCCATGGCAATGCCTATGGCGATGATTACGACTTCGCCATCCGTCTGGGTGAAGCGGGGGGTACCTTTGTGTACGACCCCGAGGCTTGGCTGATCCATCTGCACGCCCCGGCCGGCGGGTTGCGCATGTCGGATGCCAGGATGCGCCGCGGCGAAAAGGAAAAAATCTACGCCTCGGTGCTGTTTTTCGTGAAATACGGCAGCCCGCCGTGGCGCAAGTATCTGGGTTGGCGTTTGCTGCGCCGCAGCGTGCTGCTGGCGGACAACCTGAAAAAGCCGTGGCGCCAGCCCGCCGTGTGGTGGGGCTTGTTCCAGGCTTGGCGCGAAGCCCGCACGGCGGCCAAGCGCGGGGCGTGGTCAAGGTTCTGCCAGTAGTTGTTTACCACGCAGCGGCCAGCCCGCCCTTTTTGCGGTCCAGCAAGCGGTACTGCACCGCTTCGGCCACATGGTCGGCGCCGACTTCATGGCTGTCTTCCATGTCGGCGATGGTGCGGGCCACCCGGCGGATGCGGTCGTAGGCGCGGGCCGACAAACCCAATTCCTGCATGGCCTGGCGCAGCACTTCTTTGGCCGACGGGCCCAGCGGGGCCAGGCGGTCGAGTTCCGGCCCGGTCAACGCGGCGTTGGGCTTCAAATTGCCGCCGTTGCGCTCGGTCTGCGCCCGGCGGCTGGCGATCACCTGTTGGCGCAATTCGCGCGAGGCTTCGCCGGTGGGCGCGCCGGAGAGTTCATGGAAGGGCACTTTCGGCACTTCGATGTGGATGTCGATGCGGTCGATCAACGGGCCGGACAAACGCGAGAGGTAGCGGTCCATGTCGCGCTGGCCGTAACTGTCGGCCGGCATGTCGCCGGCGGCGGTGGGGTTGAGCGCGGCCACCAGCATGAAGCGGGCCGGGAATTTGACCGTGCTGTTGGCGCGGGCGATGGTCACGCAGTGGTCCTCCATCGGTTGGCGCAGGGTTTCCAGCACGATGCGGGGGAATTCGGCCATTTCATCCAGAAACAGCACGCCGTGGTGGGCCAGCGACACCTCGCCCGGCCGCGGCACGATGCCCCCGCCGATGATCGACGCCGGCGAGGCGGTGTGGTGCGGGCTGCGGTGGGGGCGGGTGGTGAGCAGCGGCGTGCCCTTGGGCACCTTGCCGATGCTGGACCAGATGCGGGTGACCTCCAGCGCTTCTTCGCGCGAGAGCGGCGGCAGGATGCCCGGCAGCGCCTTGGCCAGCATGGTCTTGCCGGTGCCGGCCGGGCCTATCATCAAGATGTTGTGGCCGCCGGCCGCGGCCACCAGCATCGCCCGCTTGGCCGCTGCTTGGCCGCGGATGTCGGCAAAATCCACCTCGGCCCCGGCGTGGGCAATGGCGGATTCGGCATCCAGCGGCAGCATCGGTTCGATCGGCGCCAGCCCCGAAAGATGGCCGACCACCTGCGCCAGCGAGACGGCGGGGTAGACCTTGATGTTGGGCACCGCCGTGGCCTCTGACGCGCATTCGGCCGGCACCACCACCCCGGCCAACCCCATTTTGGCCGCCAAAATCGCCAGGTTGATCACGCCGGAAATCGGCCGCACCCGGCCGTCGAGCGCCAACTCACCGGCAAACAGCAAAGTCTTGGGGTCGGGCGACGCTTGGTCATGGCGCAGCACCCCGCAGGCATACAGCGCGCCGATGGCAATGGGCAGGTCGTAGACCGGCCCTTCTTTGCGCACATCGGCCGGCGCCAGATTGACCAGCAGGCGGGCATCGACCAAAGGAAAGGGGTAGTCGCTGTTCTTGATGGCGGTGATCACCCGGTCCAGTGATTCCTTGACCGCCGCATCGGGCAGGCCCACCACATTGGCCTTGAAATCGGAACCTTCCGACAAATTGACCTCGACCTCGCATAAGACGGGGTCGATACCTTGGAGCACGAAAGAATGGATTTGGGCAAGCATGACAGTAGCCTAACAATTGCTGTATGAAAAATCAAAACAAAAAACGAACATTTGTTGGTAGGCAAAAAAAGCAAAAAAAAGGGGACCTTGTCCTGTCCCTTTTTCTGCGTGGCATTGGTGGTGTGGAATAGGCATGAAAAAACGCGGCATGTTCTGCCGCGTTTTCATTTCTTTTTAGGCAGTCCGCCCGCGGCGGCGGGTCGGCCGGCGCAGCAGCAGCAGGCAACCCAGGCCAAGCAGTGCGAAACTGGCCGGCTCGGGGACGAGGTAGTAGGTCTTGCCGCCATCCCAGGTGACGATGGATTGGCCGCGCGCCTGGCCCTCGGCGGACAGCTCGAACTCCGGCGCCGTCCCGCCGTTGGCCACATTCGATTCGAAGATCTTGATGTAGTAGTGCGCGCCGGCGGCCGGCATGTCGCCGGGGTTCAATTCGTTGATGCGGAAGACGGAGCCCGTCAAATCAAGCGAGGTGGCGTCGGTGATGCGGAT
>CAZVNU010000311.1:0-3113 GCA_964628335.1 uncultured Phycisphaeraceae bacterium | reverse complement strand
AACAAGCTCTCTTGCCGTTCCTTTTGGCTGCTGCGCAGCCATTGGCAGACTGACGACCGCCCTCCCGGCAATCGCGTGCCAGCGTCCCCTCCCTGACGGTCGGGGTTCTTTTTCAAAGGGATGACGCGCGTGACCCGCCAGCCCTGTGCGCTTCCGCGCTCGCTTTCTCCTACCATCCCCCGATGCGCAAATCACCCAAAAAACCCCAGAAACAAGCCGCCCCGGAACTCTCCCGCACCCGGAAACCCGATCACCTTTCCCTCGAGGATTGGCAGCGCGAATTGCGCGTCGCCTATGGCAAGGCGCAAAAATTCAAGTGGGCCAACGAAGGGACGCATCCCTTCTTCTCCGCTTTCCGCGTCACCAATCCGGCCTCGAAACGCGCCTACTGCGTCACCGTGCGCGCGAAAGCCCAAGGCGGACTCGGCGATTGCGCCTGCACCTGCCCGGATTTCGCCGTCAACACGCTGGGCACCTGCAAGCATCTGGCCTTCGTCCTCCACCGTTTGGGCCGCAAGGCCGGCTTCAAGGCGGCGCTGAAGGCCGGGCACACGCCCGAGGAATCATCGGTCTACTTGCGCCACGGATCGGAAGCGCGAATCGTTTGCGCCACCGGCTCGGCATGTCCACCGGCGCTGGCGAAGAAGGTCAAAGCCGTCTTTGCCGCCGACGCCGGCGCACTGCCACCCGGATGCGAGGGCGCGCTGGCGGGACTGCTCGCCGCAGCGCAAAAAAACGGCCATCCCATCACCCTTGATCCGGTCGCCGCGCGCCATCTGGCGCGGGTGCGCGATGCGGCCCACCTGCGCGACGCGGTCGAGCGCGCCCACCCGCACGGCTTGCGTCCGGGCGACGAATCGTCTTTCCTCAAGGAAACGCTCCACCCGTGGCAACGCGAGGGGGTCCTCTTCCTCGCCAAAACAGGCCGCGCGATTTTGGCCGACGACATGGGACTGGGCAAAACCATCCAGGCCATCGGCGCGGCGGAACTCCTTCTGCGCCACGCCCCCGCCCGGCGCGTGCTGGTCGTCTGCCCGACTTCGCTGCGTCAGCAATGGCAGGAGGAAATCACCCGCTTCACCAGGCGCGCCGTGGCCGACGCGGTGCGCATCGAGGGCGGACCGATTGCACGCAAGGCGGCGTGGGCGGCGCCGGCCACCTGGAAGATCACCTCCTACGAAAGCCTGGTGCGCGACCTCGAACAGGCGCGCGGCTGGGAGCCGGACCTTGTCATCCTCGACGAGGCGCAAAAGATCAAGAACTGGCTCACGCGTTGCGCGGCCACGGTCAAGCGGCTGGAGTCGCCATTCGCCTTCGTCCTCACCGGCACGCCGCTGGAGAACCGGCTGGAGGAAATCCATTCCCTCGTCGAGTTCGTGGACCGCAACCGGCTCGGGCCGCTGTTCCGCCTGCTCGACAAGCACCAGACGCGCGACGCGGACGGCGCGATGACCGGCTACCGCGACCTCGACCGTCTGCACGAAACGCTCAAACCCATCCTCCTGCGCCGCACCAAGGCGCAAGTGCTGCCGCAGATGCCCAAACGCACCGACGAGCGCGTGTTCGTCGAACTGTCGGAATCCCAGCGCAACCTCCACGAGGAGAACGGCGAGGCCGTCGCGCGCCTCATCAGCAAGTGGCGCAAAATGGGATTCCTGCGCCAGGAGGAGCAACTGTTCCTGCAAGCCTGCCTCGCCAAGATGCGCATGGCCTGCGACAGTTCCTTCCTGCTCGACGGGGCAACGCGCGACGGCGAAAAGACCCCCGCCGCGATGAAGGCCATCCGCACCGCGCTTGAAACGCCCGGCGCCAAGGTCGTCGTCTTCAGCCAGTGGCTGCGCATGCTGCAACTGGTGGAGGAAAAACTTTCCGCCGCCGGCATCGGCTTCGTGCAGTTCAACGGCGGCGTGCCGGGCAAGAAACGCGGCGCCTTGGTGAAGCGATTCCGCGAGGACCCGCAATGCCGCGTGTTCCTCTCGACCGACGCGGGCGGCGTGGGTCTGAACCTGCAGTTCGCCAACCACGCGGTCATCATGGACCAGCCATGGAATCCCGCCGTGCTGGAGCAGCGCATCGGCCGCGTCTACCGGCTCGGCCAGAAAAATCCCGTGCAAGTCACGCATTTGGTGGCGAAGAAGAGCATCGAAGAAAACATGCTCACGGTGTTGGCGAACAAGCGCGCGCTGGCCGGCGGCGTGCTCGACGGCACGGTGGCGTCCCTGGAAATGAAGGGGTCGGCCTTCAAGCGCTTCATGGAGTCGGTGGAGAGCACGATGCCGGCAGCCGGGGGAACGGCTCCCGACGCGCACATCGCGCCGACCGCGCCGACCACGGCGAAGGCCCCGTCCATCCAACCTTCTCCCGCGGCACAGGCGGGCGCGGATTTCTTCACCGGGCTCAAAGCCTTGCGGCCGGACCAACCATTCCACCTCGAGGCGGACGCTGCGGGCACATTGTCACTGCGGATTCCACTGGACGACGCGGCGGTGCTGCGGGCGCTTTCGGAGGCCTTGGCGAAGATGGCAGCGGGGTGAAAACATCCGGACACTTTTCAGTCCATGCACATTCCCTCCCCATGTCCGAAGACCGCATCGACGAACCCAAGGCCAAGCCGCACCAGCCCGATGCGGAGCGAGTTCGATTGGCGGCCGACATCCGATCCTTGGAATCCCAAGCCAATGGAACGGAAGCCTGGCGAAGGCGTGGCACCCGGCGGCGGGTGCTCTTCGCTTTTCCCTTGGTTTTCCTGCACCCGGCGCGCGTCGTGCCGCGCTCCAGAAAGCGGCGACATGTCGCCGGCGTGTCCTCGCCGCTGCGCGGCCGTGGAAAGTCGCTGCGCTCCGGAACCCTGCGTGGGCCTGCTACGCAGCCCCGGACGCGGGTTCAACTCCCCCCAGAATGACAAAGCCCCCGGCTGGTACCGGGGGTTTTACTGTCAGTGGAGCCGGCGGCGTGTCCTCGCCGCTGCGCGGCTGTGGAAAGTCGCTACGCTCCGGAACCCTGCGTGGGTCTGCTACGCAGCCCCGGACGCGGGTTCAACTCCCCCAGAATGACAAAACCCCCGGCTGGTACCGGGGGTTTTACTGTCAGTGGAGCCGGCGGCGTGTCCTCGC
>CAZVNU010000310.1:0-3126 GCA_964628335.1 uncultured Phycisphaeraceae bacterium | reverse complement strand
ATCCGCCCCCGCGTCAAGATGGCGAAACTGTCGTAGTTATTTTGTCGCAGGCCCTTACTCTCCGTATCAGGCTGCCACTGGCGACTTGCGCCCGCGTCGGTGCGAGGGGAGGCGCAAGTTCTTGGGGAAGGAAGCCCGCCCGCCCCTCACCCGCGCACAAACCCGTTGTGCGCTTTTTCTTCGCCGATGGTGGTTTCCGGGCCGTGGCCGGGGAACACCACAAAGGCATCGGGAAGGGTGTAGAACTGGGTGCGGATGGAACGCACCAGATCGGCTTCGCTGCTGTGGGGGAAATCAAAGCGGCCCACCGAGCCGGCAAACAGCGAGTCGCCGGCGATCACCATCCGGTTGTCGTGCTGCACGAAGGCCGCGCCGCCGGGGCTGTGGCCGGGCGAGTGACGCACCTCGAACTTCAGGCCGTCCAGGTCGAGGATGTGGCCGTGGACGAAAGTGCCGGTGGGCTCGGGCGCCATGAAGCCGGGGCCGAAGCGGCCCGACAAATTGTTCATCGGATCGGTGGGATAGTTTTTTTCCGCCTCGTGGATCCAAATCGGCAGGTCGGCGCCCAATTCGCGCAGCACCTGGGCCACGCCGCCGATGTGGTCGTAATGGGCATGGGTCAGCACGATGGCGCGCGGCTGGCAACCGGCCACCCGCACGCGCGCGATGAGCTTGGCCGGGCCTTCGCCAGGGTCCACGATGAAGCAGGCCTGGGTTGCCGGATTGACCAGCAGGTAGGCGTTGGTTTCAAGCGGCCCCAGCGGAAAGCGCTCGACGACGAGGGTAGGGGATTGGAAGACGGTGGACATGGGAATCTCTCTGTAAAAAATCCCGGGACATTGCCATCCCGGGACCGGGGACGAATCGCCCCCGAAAAAGTGTGGGTCAAACAGGCTGTTTACTGGGGCGACTCGTCCCCGGTCCCGGGATGGCTCTCCCCGAGATCCGCGGCAACCAACGCCCCCGCCATCAAGGCCCGCCGCATGCGCGGCGTGACCGGCAGGCCGACTTCGCCGATTTGGCCGATTTGGCCGATTTGGCCGGCATCGGCGCCGAATTCGCCAAAGAAGCCGGAGCCATCCTCCGGCAGTTCCGGCTCGGGCGGGCGCACATTGACATTGGGCGCCAGGCGGGCGCGGAAGATCATTTCACTGACCTTGTCGCGCACGGCTTTTTGCATGTCTTGGTACAGCCGCGACCCGCCTTTTTTGTACTCGATGCGCGGGTCTTTTTCGGCATAGGAGTGCAGGTTGACACCGTCCTTGAGACGGTCCATGGCGTAGAGGTGGTCCTTCCAGCACTGGTCCAGCACTTGCAGCAGCACGAAGCGTTCCAGGCGCGAGAACTCGGCGCGAAAGGCATGGCGGGCTTTTTTGGCGACAAAGGCCGGCAGCCCCGCCGCGCCCTTCGTCTGCTGCGCTTCCAACTGCGCCTTGGTGACGGTGACATTGTGGCGGTGGGCCAGCCAGGCGACCAAACCATCCAGGTCGCCGGCCAGGGCGCTGGCGCGCTCCTTGGCCTCGGCCTCGATGGCCCCGCCCGGCAGCAGCACTTCGGCGGTTTTCTCGTGCAGGAAAATCGGCAGATCCTTGCCGTCAATGGCCTGCTCGAAGGTGGCCTGGTCCATGTTCTCGCCGAAGCGACGGTTGTACCAGGAGCGCAACTGGTCCATGGCCCAGGCCGGATCCTGCTCCATGCCCTGGGTGAAGATGTCGAGCATGAACTCGATGCCGTAGTTGGTTTCGCGGCGGCGGTAGGCGCGGGTGGCTTCCTTGAGCACGCGGGTGGCCATCTCGCTGGGGTCCTTCACCTGTGCCAATTCCTCCACCTCGAGCGTCACATTGAAGCGGGTCTTGGCCCATTTGCAGAAATGGCGCACCGGCAGCAGCGGGTCGTGGAATTGCGCCAGGCCCGAAAGGTCCAGCGCGTCGATGCGCTTGCGGGCGGCGCGCACCAGCCGGGCCGAAATCTCGGGCAGTGACTGGCCGGACAAATCGCCGGCCACCACATCCACGCCGAAGCGGGTGCGGAACCATTCGCACAGGGCGCGCAGATCCCACTCGGCTTCCGGCAGTTCGGTGAACACGTATTCGCCCACCGTCAGGCGCACCACGGCCTCGGCGTCGTCCACCGCCAGGCGGCGCACCTGGGTGGTGAGTTCGCTCGGGGAATCCAGGCGCAATTTGGCGGCGTCCACCGAGATGTCCAGGTTCTGGCGGCACCATTCGGCGGCCTGGATGGAGACATAGTCGCCGCCCAGGAAGTTTTCGGCCGCGGTGTCCACCGCGTCGCCGATGTAATCCAGCACCAGGGTCGAGGCCTCGTCGCTCACCAGCACCTTTTGGCGGGTGCCGTAGAAATCGCGGCGCTGGTATTCCATCACTTCGTCGTAATCGATCAGGCTCTTGCGCTGCTCGTAGTTGCGCTCCTCGACCTTTTTCTGGGCGCGGGCCACGGCGTTGGACACCATCACATGCTCGATGGCGTCGCCTTCCTTCATGCCCAGGGTGGAGAGGATGCGCAGGGTGTTTTCACCGGCGAACATCTTCATCAGATCGTCGTCGAGCGACAAAAAGAAGCGGCTGGAGCCCTTGTCGCCCTGGCGGCCGGCGCGGCCGCGCAGCTGGTTGTCGATGCGGCGCGACTCATGGCGCTCGGTGCCCACGATGTGCAAGCCGCCCATGGCCTCCGTGGAGGTCCACAGTCGCAGGCGGTGGCGGTTGTAATCGGGGATGGCATCGAGCAGGGCCATGCACTCGTCCAGCGACATGCGGGCCGCCCGCTCACGCGGATTACGGTCCTGCGAGAGCCAGGTATCCTTGGCCACCCACACGCGCAGCAGGCGGGTTTTCAATTCCACGGTGGACAGCGCGGCGGCCTCGGCCTCGGCCAGACCCAGCACTTGCTGGGCTTGGTGGCGGTAGGCGGCCTCGACAATGGCATCGTCGGTCTGCGACGGCTCAACGGAGGCCGGCAGCAGGTTGCGCCCCTTCCAATGGGTGATCAGCGCCTCGCGCGAAACCTTGCGCATCTTGATGTCGGTGCCGCGACCGGCCATGTTGGTGGCGATCATCACCGAGCCCAACTCGCCGGCGTCCTCCACGATCTGACTTTCGCGGGCATGGT
>CAZVNU010000309.1:0-3129 GCA_964628335.1 uncultured Phycisphaeraceae bacterium | reverse complement strand
GCGCATCGCTTCAAAGACTTCTCATCCCACGCGGCGGGCCGCCGCGTCTACTTTGGGGCAGCGCTGGGATCGACCCGGTTCCGCGACCGCTTTGCTCTTTGCCGGGGGCCTGGCCCCCTCCGGGGGGGCCCGGGGGGGGAGTTCCAGTGGATCACGCTTTCATCACGCCGCGTGGCGGCCTCGGCGGCGCCGGTTGGGGCGGCGCAAGAGCAGGAGGCTGCCCAAGCCCAGCATGGCGAATCCGGCCGGTTCGGGGACCAGGGTGTAGCGCAAGTAGTAGGTGTACCCGCCGTCTGTGGAAGACACCGTTTGCCCGGCACCAAGGTTCGAGATGGTGAAGGTGCCGATGGCGGCGACATCGGACTGGAAAATTTTGATGGCGTAATCGGTCCCGGCGTTGGCGGCGTTCCATTCAACCCCCAGTTCGAAGACAAAGTCGGTCAGGTTCACCGAAGCGGCACCGGAGAAGTCGAGCAGGTCGCCGAAATCGTCCTCCAACCCCGATTCGCCGTAGTCGATGTCGAACACATAGGTTCCATTCAGGTTCCGCGCGCCGGATCCGGTGAAGTTCAGGGTGCCGACATCGCCCAGTCCGCCGCCGGTGAGGAGGCTGCCGACTTCCATGTCCAGGGTGCCGTCGGTGGCGATGACGCCGGTGCCGCCGAGCAGGCTGGTGCCGTCCACCCGAATCGTGCCGGCGGACACGTCGAGGGTGTTGTTCACATAAAGGGAACCGGTGTCGAGGACCGACACCGGGCCATTGAAGTGGCTGTCGGCGTTGAGATGGACGGTGGTGCCCATGCCCGCCCCTTGGATCACCATGTCGGAATGGGGGCTGTCGCCCGACAGGCCGACCTGGTTGATGTGGAGGGTGCCCGCTCCGGTGAAGGTGACCGTGGCGCCGTTCTTGATGATCCCGCCGTTCAGGTTCAGCACGGCACCGCCGTCGGCGCCGGTGTTGATTGTGGCGTCGCCGGCGAGGGTGATGGTTCCCGCGTAGGTGCTGGTGCCGGCGTTGACCAGCGCGCCGCCGCCGCCGACGCCGGTGCCGGCGAGGGTCAGGGCTTCGGCTGCGGTGTAGTTGACATCGTTGAGGATCAAGGTGGACCCGGCAGCGACCACGGTGCCGGCGGCGACGGTGCCCAAGGCGTTGTCGGCGTCCACCCGCAGGAAGCCATCGGCGACGGTGGTGAGGCCGTCATAGGTGTTGTTTCCCCCGAGAATGAGCGTGCGGACGCCGGTTTTGGCGATGCCCGCCCCCGCAGTTGCGGCGCTCAGGACGCCGTTGATGCGGATGTCGCCGCCGTCCGCGTCAATCGTGTGCGACGCGCCGTCGAGCCCGATGTCGAGGAGGATGGTCTGCAGGTTGGCACCGCGGTTGGCGATGTTGCCGGTCAATCGGATGGCGTTGCCGGTCAGGGTGAAGGCCGCGGTGGGGACGATGTCGGGATCGGCGTTGTCGGGCGAGGCGATGCCGGCGGTGAACAGGATGTCCTTGTACGACCGGCCGGCCGTCATGTCGTTGTGCGAGGCGGTGTCGGTGACGCCGTCGAAGGTCAGGATGCTGCCTTGGGACAGGACGATGCCGCACCAGTTGAGGGGGTTCGACCAATTGCTGTTCGCGCCGGGGTCACCCGACCACAGGCCCAGCCGTCCTTGCGTGGCGTACCCCATGTCTTCGAACGACCCCAGGGTCACCGTGCTGACGAACATGGGGTTGGCGACCCATCCGGTCATCAGTTCGCTGCGCATGTCGTAGCCCACCCCGGCGCCGTCCAGGGCGTATCGGCTGGTGAATCCGGTGTCCCACCCGCCGCCGGCGTTTTCGTTCCAATGGCCGTTGGCCGTGCCGCCGCCGCCCTCGAGTTCCACCGGGACGAAGACGGCATCGGGCTGGGTGAATTCATCGCGCCAGGCCGCCAACGCGTTGGCGCCGGTGTATTCGCCCGAGTTGGCCACATAGAGGTTGTTGTATGTCCACAGGGTCCCGATGCCCAGCACATGGCCCATTTCATGCAGGATGACGCCCTTGAGCGTTCCGTTGGCCTTCATCCCGGCCATGTCCGCGGCATCGAATTGCATGGTGCCGGTGGTGGTGTACCAAATGCCGCCGCTTTGCGCGATCTGGGTGGGGCCGGCGGAACCCAAGGTGCCGCCCGGCCCGTCCATGGCCGGGGTCGAGGCGTTGATGACCACATGGCCGCCGATGCCTCTGCCGATGAATTGGGTGTTCCAGTAGTTGGCCGCGGCGATGAAGGCGGCTTTCACCTCGGGATCGTCTATGTCGGTCAGGTTCAGTTGGATGATGTCGGACGCCCGTGCCGACAAGGCGCAACACAACAGGGCGGCGGTCATGGCGCAGCGCCCCATGTGGAACACGGATCGGATTCGTCGGTTGGGGCGGGGGGGGGCGAGGAACATGCGGTGTCCTTGGGGAACGGGTTTGTTCGCGAGGATATGCGGCTTCAATGTGAATCTGAATCTGAACCTGATACGGGGTACTCCATGGAACAGGGGGGGAATATACCCAAGACCGCCGGTCCGGAGGGTGCCAAGTTCTTTGCCGGGGGCCCCCCACACCGCGCAAGAAAAACCCGCCATCGGGGATGAAGGCGGGATCAAGGTGGTGCTGGCGGGGTGGGGGAAGGTCAGGCCTTGAACCAGGCGCGCAATTCCGATTCAAGCTTCCGGCACCGCGCATCCGACGGCGTGGCGAGCCACGCGCAGAATTTGACGAAGGCCACGCACAGGATGAGCATCGTAAGGGCGGCCAGAAGCAGGAGGAAGAGGATTCCCATGGCTGGATTGTACCCGGCGTGTTTGGGCCTGCCATGGTCGAAGGATCGACCCGGGGCTGGCGGGTCACGCGCGTCATCCCTTTGAAAAAAGTAGACGCGACGGCCCGTCGCGTCCGCTCCAACCCCAATCAAAACGACGCGCACCGAAACACCGGCGCGCATCGCTTCAAAGACCTCTCATCCCACGCGGCGGGCCGCCGCGTCTACTTTTTTCAGAGGGGTTGTGCCCGTGACCCGCCAGCCCTGCTTTTTGGCGGCGGCATGACGCCGCTTTCTGCGGGGAGGCACGACTCCCCGCGCACCGCGACGCGGTGCATGGAAAGACGAGACG
>CAZVNU010000308.1:0-3157 GCA_964628335.1 uncultured Phycisphaeraceae bacterium | reverse complement strand
AGCCGCCGCGTCTACTTTTTTCAGCGGGATGACGCGCGTGACCCGCCAGCCCTGAGCATAGTGTTTTTTGCCTTGAAATTCCGGATTTTTAGGTTAACCTCTTCCACCTTTTTACTTTCAGGAGTACCCCCATGGCCCACTTCCATCATCTTGAAGATCGCGAGAAGCCCGAGACGCCGGCCGACAACACCCGCCGCGTGCGGGTGTCAGGGCTGTTGCTGCTGGTTTTCCTGGGGGCTTACGGCGGCTTCATGGCGGTGGCTGTGCTGCGCCCGGAACTCTTGGCGAAACAAACCGGCATCGGCAATGTGGCGGTGGCCTGGGGCCTTGGCATCATCGGTTTGGCCTTTGTGGTGGCGTTGGTTTACGGGGTGATGACCCGGCGCAAGTAAAACCTGGGAGCGCGGGCTTGCAAGTCCGCTCGGCTGCCTTTCGCAACATTCCAACCCATCCAAGCAGCGGGCTTGCAAGCCCGCGTTCCCAGGTCTGCATGAACTACCACCCTTCTCTTCTTGCCATCGTCATCTTCGGCGCGCTGGTCGCCGTCACCTTGGGGCTGTCCTTTTGGATGAGCGCCAAGGCCAAGACCGCCAAGGGCTATTTCGCCGGCGGCGGCCACATCCCGTGGTTCGTCAACGGCGTGGCCTTCGCCGGCGATTACCTGTCCGCCGCCAGTTTCCTTGGCATCTGCGGCATGATCGCCTTCTACGGCTACGACGGCTTCCTCTATTCCATCGGCTACCTGGCCGGTTGGATCGTGGCGCTGCTGGTGATCGCCGAGCCGCTCAAGCGCATGGGCAAGTTCACCTTCGGCGACGCCCTCGACGCCCGTTTCAACTCGCGCGCCTTGCGCCTGGCGGCGGCGCTCTCGACCCTGCCGGTCAGCCTGTTCTACCTCATCCCGCAGATGGTCGGCGCCGGTGCGCTGGTCAAGCCGCTGCTCGGGTTGCCGCATTGGGCCGGCGTGTGCATGGTGGGCACGGTGGTGGTGGTCATCGTGGCCACCGCCGGCATGGTGTCCACGACTTGGGTGCAGTTCATCAAGGGGGGGTTGTTGGTGGTGTTCACGGGCATCGTGGTGGTGATGGTGTTGAACCGGGGGTTGGAGCAGACGCAGTTGGGGGACACATTTGACGGCAAGTCCTCGCAGTTGACGGCTGCCCAATTGCGACTTCCTGAGAGCGCCGCGCGTTTGCCGGCAGATGCAGGATGGGAAGGCAAGGCGTTTGTGCGGTTCAAGACCGCGGAAGGGGAAATCAAGGCGTGGCGCTTCACGGACACCAAAAAGTGGCCAGACATCTCGGAGGCGGCGGCCGATCAGGCGACTCTCCCTGATATCTGTGAGGTTCTACCTTGCCAACTCCTCACCACCACCAAAGATGGCAAACTTCTCGTTAACGGCCTCCCAAAGTCCGACGCCAACGACATCCAGCCCGTCGGTACGGTGGAGTCTTTGGCCAACGGTGCGAAAGGCGTCACCGGCCCCATGGCCCCCTCCACCTTCCTCTTCCATATCAAAAACAGTGAAATTGCCACTTGGACCAGTGAAGACATCCTCGAAGCCAACGGCGACAAAACCACCGTCTTCTACCCCGTCATCAAATCCGGCGCCGACCTGCTCCAGCCCGGCGGCAGCCCGGCTTTTTCCGGCATCAAGAACGGCGAGTGGTCGGGCAAGCTCAACTTCCTCTCGCTGATGCTGGCGTTGCTCTGCGGCACCGCCTCGTTGCCGCACATCCTCATCCGCTACTACACGGTCAAGGATTCCGCAGCCGCGCGCAAGAGCACCATCGTCGGCATCGGCGCCATCGGCATCTTCTATGTGTTGACCCTGTTCCTGGGTCTTGGCGCGATGGTGTCGGGCGCACTCGACCCGACCGACTCCAACATGGCGGCGCCGCTCCTTGCGAAATCATTTGCGCCCTGGTTGTTCGCGGTCATTTCCGCCATCGCCTTCACCACCGTGCTGGGCACGGTGTCGGGCCTCATCATCGCCGCCAGCGGCACGGTGGCGCACGACTTGGCCGCCATCGCCTTCAAGATCCACCTGACCGACCACCAGAAGGTGGCGGTGGCGCGCAAGGCCAGCCTGGTGGTGGGCGCGGTGGCCATCGTGCTGGGCATCGTGTTCGCGACCATGAATGTGAATTACCTGGTGGGCTGGGCCTTCTCGGTCGCGGCCTCGGCCAACCTGCCGGCCCTCTTGATGTGCCTGTTCTGGAAGCGCGCCACCCGCCAGGGCGTGGTGGCGGCGATCCTGGTCGGCCTGCTGACCTCGCTGGCGTGGATCCTGCTGTCCGGCGACACCTTCAAGGCTATCTACGGGCTGGACGCGAAACTGAGCCCGATGCCGTTCAGCCAGCCGGGCATCGTCACCATCCCGCTCAGCTTGATCGTGGGCGTGGCGGTGTCGCTGCTGACCAAGAAAGAAGCCGAAGTGGTGCGTGATTGAGGCGAAAAAGAAACCATGAAAAAACGCGCCTTGCGGCGCGTTTTTTCGTTTGCGGTTGGAGCAAACCCAACTTAGTCTTCTTTGGGTTCTTCGGCAGGGGTTTCTTCCGGCTCGTCTTCCATTTTGATGGAAGCACGGTTTTCGGGGGCAGGTTCTTCGGGAGCGGCTTCCGGCTCATCTTCGAGTTTGATGGAGGCGCGATTCTCAGGTTCGGCGGCAGGCTCTTCGGGGGCCACTTCCGGCTCGTCTTCCATGGTGATGGAGCCCAGCACTTTGTTTTCCACCTGGGTTTCGGGGGCGGGCTGCTCGGGCGTGGTGTCCGGAGCGGCTTCTTCGGCGAAGGACAGTGGTGCGATCAGGGCAATGGCGGCGAACAGAGGGACGATCTTCATGACAGTGATCCTTTCGGAATCGGTGCGGTGACAGTCGTTCAACGCGAATGACTGAAATCTGGAGTGAATCGTAGAGATGGGCGATTGGGGAAAAAAATAATTTTTCACAAAAAAATGAAATGGGCTGGAAATCAAGCCGTCTTGAATGGATTTTTCCAAAATAAAAGTGCGAATGAAAAACGGGGAAAAGGCAAATGCGCCCCGGCGATCCCTTGGCAAGGGGTGGCGGGTCACGCGCGTCATCCCGCTGAAAAAAGTAGTAGACGCGGCGGCTATGCGCGTGGGATGAGAGGTCTTTGAAGCGATGCGCGCC
>CAZVNU010000307.1:0-3198 GCA_964628335.1 uncultured Phycisphaeraceae bacterium | reverse complement strand
GGGTGGGGACACCCGCGCTCCAACAAGCCCGTGCGCTGTTGACCCGCCAGCCCTGCATGAAAAACAACGCGCGTTCCATCCGGAGCGCGCGCCGTTTTCAAATGCATCCACGGGGAACGCGGCGAGCCGCCGCGTCCACTTTTTCTTCACAGCGCCTTGACGGCGGCAGCGATGCCCGCGCCATCCAGGCCCTGGTGCACCATCTGCTGCCACAAGCCGCCGCATCCCTCGTGGTGGGTGCCCAGGTTGTTGTATTTGCCCTTGAATCCGTGCTTCAGGAGTTCGGTGCCGAAACGGCTGCCCACCCCGGTCTTCACATTGAACCCTTCGGTGACCAGCACGAACGGAGCCTTGGCCAGTTTGGCCATCACCGCTTCGTCGTACACATTGAGCGTGCTCTTGATGACGATGCCCACCTTGCGGCCTTCGGCCTTGAGTTTCTCGGCGGCGTCCACCGCGCGGTAGACGGTTTCACCGACGGCCACGATGTAGCCTTCTCCCGCGCCGGCTTCACGCAGGACATCGTCCTTGCCGGAGACGAATTCATAGCCTTCGCCGAAGAAGGGCTTGCCGTTTTCGCCAAGCAGGGTCGGCACCTTGGAGCGGGTCGAGAACACGAAGCGCAGGCCGGGGTTGAAAAAGACGCCCTTGACCAACTTCTCCATCTGCAACCCGTCGGCGGGGAAATACAAACGGGTGGTGTCCTTGCCGCCTTCCGGCAGGCCGTTGTCGGCGTACATGTTGTTGATGCCGAAGTGGCAGGTGTTGTCGGCCATGTCGTCGCAGCCGGCGTGGCTGAAGTGGGCCAGCACATTGGCGCCGTTCAAACGGGCCATGGTGATTTCCGACACGCACATTTCCAGGAAGGCCGAGAAGGTGCCGAAGATGCCCTGGCGGCCGGCTTCGTAGCCGAAGCCGGCGCACGACGAGAAGTTGCCGCGCTCCATGATGCCGCCGGCCACATAGATTTCCGGGCAGGCCTTGCGGATGTGGTGCAGGCCGCAGGAGCCTTCCAAGTCGGAGTCGATGACCAGCACCTTGGCCTTGCGCTCGGCGGCGGGCATGGCCGAGACGATGCCGGCGACGATCTTGCCGAAGTCGTCCCGGTTGTTGCACAGGTTGGCGTTGTCGGAGCCCACGGTCGCCGGGCCGCCGGCGGCCTTCTTGACGCCCTTGAGGTACTCGGCGGCGGCGGTCAAACCGCGCTTTTCGAGGTACTTGATGGCGGTGGCGGTCTTGATCACGTCATGCCCGTGGTTGGAGCCTTCGAGCCCGTCGATGCCCACGCACATCTTGCGCTTGTTGACCAGGGCGACCGGGCCCTGCTCCTGCACCGCGTTCTTCATGCGCAGCACCAGCGAGCGCAGGTTTTCGCCGTCGTTGACCGAGACTTCAAGGCCGTGCCCGATCAGGGTGCGGGCCACATCGAAGCCGCCCAGGTATTCGCTGGGGAAGCCGGCGATGGTCACATCGTTGTCGTCGATCAGCAACTTCACATTCAGTTTGCGCGAGACGGCCAGACGCGCCGCTTCGGCATCGTCGCCTTCCTGCTGCGAGCCGTCGGAACCGAGCATGAACACGGTCTTGGTCGGGTTGGCCATCGCCACGCCGTTGACGAAGCTCCACATGTGGCCCAAACGGCCGGAGGAGAACTTGACGCCCGGGGTGTAATCCTTCTCCGGGTGGCCCGGCAGGTGGGCGTGGGCTTCGCGGTAGTGGAACAGTTTCGCGGCCGGCATGTGGCCGCCGAGCACCGAGAACAGGTACTGCAACGCCACGCGGTGGCCGGCTTCGTCGTACATGATGGGCACGAACTTGTCGGGCGCGCCGCGGAAGAAGGCGTCCATGATCACCGCCTCAGGCACCACATCGAAGGGGCCGCCGGTGTGGCCGCCGAAGCCGGCCGCGTCGGCGATGGCGGTGAAGAACACGATGGCGTCGCGGCACAACTGGATGTTGGCCTTCAGGTCGGCTTCCTGCTCGGCCGACAGCGGGGCCGAGGAGAAGGGGTCGATCGCCAACTTCTTGTAGGCGCCCAGGTCGATGGGGAAGGCAACGGTGGAGGCGCAAGTCGAAGCGGAGGTGCAACAGGTGCTCATGGTGTGTCTGGAGAAAGAGGAGAAAGGGGGAAAACGCCAAAGGCGGGGATTTTAGGCGGAAGAAGGGACCTTGGGCGGTCGGACAACTTGCGCCTTCGTGAGGGGCAAGGATGGGCGGGTGGGGGATATGGCCCCCTTACCTCAACCCCACCCCCAACCATTCCCGCACCTGGGCGACTGCCTCGCCCAACCCAGTGACGCGAATGGTCGGGCTTTTGAGCGGGTAGCCCGCACCCTGGATCGGCGCCACCACCAAAGCATGGTCGATTTTCAAATCCTTAAGCGAAGTCCAAAATCCTTTGGTCACATTCGGCGCCGAAGAGGCCTTGCATTCGACGGCCACGCGCTTCAAGCCGTATTCCAGCACCAAGTCCAACTCATCACCGGTGGCGGTCCGATAGAACGACGCCCGCACCGTGTCTGGGATGTTGGCCAAAATCTCTTCGATCACGAAACCCTCCCACGATGCGCCCAGCGACGGATGGCCGAACGACGCCTCGCGGTCGGGGATGCGCAACAGCGCGTGCAGGATGCCGGAATCGCGGATGTACATCTTGGGCGTCTTGACCAACCGTTTGCCCAGGTTGGCTTGGCACGGCTGGAGCAGGCGCACCATGAAGGTCTGGGCAAGGATGTCGGCATAGTGGCGGATGGTGTGGTGCGTCACATCCATCGCCTGCCCCAAATGCGACTGGTTGAGCGGCTGGGCGTGCAGATGCGCCGCCATGGTCCAAAACCGTTCCAGCGTTTTGGCCGGCACGCGGAACCCCAATTGCGGGATATCGCGCTCCAAAAAAGTCCGCATATACGCCTCGCGCCACTGCATCGCCGCGACATCCGAAGGGGCCAGCAAACTACCGGGAAAGCCGCCGCGCATCCACCGCACATCCAGCCCGATGCCCGCTGTTTGCGCTTCGGCCAAAGTCAGGGGCGACAATTCGACCATCGCAATGCGGCCCGCCAGCGTCTCGGAAGATTGCCGCAACAACTCCGGGCTGGCCGAACCCAGGATGAGGAACCGGCCGGGGCGCCGGTTCTCATCAATAGACCTCTAACCCAATTCCCCTCTCTGCATGTTGCAGATGGCGGCGATAAGGTT
>CAZVNU010000306.1:0-3204 GCA_964628335.1 uncultured Phycisphaeraceae bacterium | reverse complement strand
GGGGGGGGGGGGCTGGGGTTTAGGGGGGAAGGGGGCGCGGCGGGCTACCGGCTTAACCAGTGTTTGCCGCCAAGGCGGTTTTCGCGGCTTTGCGGCGTTTGATGAGGCTGCGGAGGTAGAGGGCGATGGCGGTGGGGGTGAGGACGAGACCGGAAATGAGGACCCAAAATGTTTTTTCTTGAGCGCTTGCTTGTTCGCGCTTTGCGCGCTTGTTGAATCCTTCAAACGGGCTGTCGTTCACGGCAAGTTCCGGTTCAGCGCGGTATTTGAGGTTGAAGGCAGCTTCGGGATCGGTATTCGTGGCGATCCAATTTGCTTCATCGCTGGCAATTTGCGCCAGCCATGCCTGCCCTTGCGCCAATTCTTCCTTGAAGTCTTTTTCCAGATGTTCAAAGTTCGTGCTGTCCACCATGCGCAAGGCGTCTTGGGCCAGTTCACGATAGTTTTGGGCAGTTTCACTGGTGGTGTGATAAGAGGCTTTCAGGTAGGCGCGTGCCGCCAGTTGCTTGTCGCCGTTGGACATGATCGTGAAATTCCAAAGGTCGCCAACGGCCTCATTTAAGACAGGCAATGTGTCGTTGGCGAAGCGCATCATGCCCAATATTCCATGGACGGCCTTGGCAGGGTCTTCTTCCGATCCCACGAAGTGGAAGTAGCCGGCGCGTCCAATTTCATTCAACTTGACCTGCTCTGCGATGGTCAACGCCTTGTACGCATCACTGCCATATGCCGGCCACGCCATCCGCAACGGCAACCTCACTTGCCCCTTGACCCTCTTCACCTCCATCATGTACTCCACCAAATACAACTGATACTTCTCCCGCCCGAAGTGCGCATCAGGTTCGATGACCAACGCCGCTTTGATCAGTTCGGCGCTTTTTTCCAAATCACCGGCAAAGATGTGATAAGTGCCAAGGTTGGACAGCGATTCATAGCGCTTGGCATCCAGCGCCAGGGCCCGTTCACCGATGGCGACCGCCTCCTTGAACTTGCCCGTTTTGCACAGGGCCACACCCAAGTCATCAAGCAAGGCCAGGTTGTCGGGATCGGCGGCCAATTTCTTTTGCCGGTCCTTGATGCGCCATTCGTAAAAGGCCGGGCTGTGCCGGTTGTACTTGCCGGCCAGGATTTCCATGGCGGAAGGAAATTTTGACCGCTCTTCGGCGATGGTGTCCGAATCCCACAAACATGCTTTGGCCGGCGCCGCCACCAGCAAGGTGGAGGCCGCCAAGACGACAATCAACGGGAGGGTTTTGCGCATGGGCGGATGATAGGCGCGCCCGTGGAAAAAGCCACCATGTTTACCCCGCCATCCCCGACACCGCCCGCGCCAAGTCCACATCCTTTCGCGTCACCTGGCCGCCGGCATCATGGGTGTTCAGCTTGAGTTCCACCGTGGCCCAGCAATTGAAGATTTCCGGATGGTGGCCGCGGGCTTCGGCTTCAAAGGCGACTTGGGTCAAAAAGGCGAAGGCCGAGCGGAAGTCCTTGAACCGAAAGGCGCGGCGCAACTTGCGCTCCGCCTGGTCATGGGTCCAACCCGGCAGGGTGGCCAGGGCGGCATGGATCTCGGCGGCGGACAAGGCTGGGGTGGGCATGCGGAGATGATAATCCGCGTGGGGCGGCGCGCTTTTGGGTGGATCAAGGTAATCAGAGCGGAATGCCATTGACTGAGGCCGGTTTTTCCATGGGGTGCGTCAGGGTGCGCGCGGCAGGTGGCGTTTTCTTGGACTGCATTGCCTCGACGACTCATCAACGGCCTGTCAGGGCAATTCCTGCCCCATGCCGGTCTCCACAATCCGGTAGCAGTCCGCACGGTCCAGGTTCACTCCGAGTGCCGCTTGCGCGGCTTGCAGGCGCGCGATTTGGGTGGTGCCCACGATGGCCACCGGCCGGGACGGATGGCACAGGATGAAGGCCAGCGCGATGGCGCTGCGGGCCACGCTTTCGCGCTCTGCCAGTTCGTCCAGCACGCCAAGCAACCCCGCGCGCGGGCCGTTGGGCATGGCTTGGGTTCCGTCAGCCAGCAAGCCGCCGGCCAGCGGGCTCCAGGCCATCGGCAGCAGGCGCATTTGGGTGCATTGGTCCAGTGTGCCGTCAAACAGAGGGGCCAGGTGATGGGCGGAAAATTGCGGCTGCACGCTGGCCAAGGCAAAGGGCAGGTGGCGTTGCAGGGTTGCCACCTGGGCCGGTGTGTGGTTGGAAAGGCCGACTTCGCGCACCTTGCCGCTTTGCACCAAAACGGTCAGGGTGTGGGCCACTTCGGCCGGCGGCGTGAAGGGGTCGGGGCGGTGGATGAAATACAGGTCCAGGTGGTCGGTGTGCAGGCGTTTGAGCGAGGCTTCGCAGGCGGCGACCAGATAGTCATGGCTGGCGTCGTAGGGGACGCCTGGCCGGATGCCGCCTTTGGTGGCCAGGATGACTTGGTCGCGCAGGTGGGGGGCGGTTTTGAAGGCCTGCCCCAGTTGGGCTTCGATTTCGCCAAAGGCGGTGCCGCCCCAATCCAGGCCGTAGACATCGGCGGTGTCCACCAGGTTCATGCCCAAAGCAAGGGCTTGTTCCAGCAGGGCGACGGTGTCGCAGCCGCTGGTTTGGGTTTGGCGCCAGCAGCCCAAAGCCAAAGGGCCCACCTCTAGATTGGAGCGGCCAAAAGAGCGCGAATTGGCGTGGACAAGGGAGGTGGGCATGGGTGTGGGTTTCAATAAGGGTCGTCAATCAGCCCGCGCAGATACAAAAAATGCTTGATGCGCCGGCGCATCAAGTAGCCCAAGGTGGTGGCGAAAATCAGCACGATGGCGGCGCCCAAAGCGATGGCCAGCGCCACCGACGCGCCGGAGGAGCCGGCATTGGAGCGCTCCTGCGCCGTGGCTCCCGGTTGGCTGGTGAAAGCCTGGTCTTTGACTTGAACCTGTTGGCGGGCAAAATCCTTGGCTTCCGGTCGTTGGCGCAGAATCTCGTCGTAGGAAGGTGCTGCCTTGGCTTTGGAGGCATCTTTGGCGTTCTGGGCGTCTTGGGCGTCTTGCGCCTCTTCGTCTGCATCGGGTGCGGTGGCGGCCAGTAACGGAATCGTGGACAAAAACGGACGTAGCATGGGGGCAGTTTACTTTTTCGCCGTCCTTTATTTAGGCGGCCGGCTTGTCAGCCGAGGATTTTCCTTTGCGAATCTGTTCTTCCAGCGACCGGCAGCGGTGCCTGGTCGCTGGA
>CAZVNU010000305.1:0-3215 GCA_964628335.1 uncultured Phycisphaeraceae bacterium | reverse complement strand
TGACGGTCGGGGTTCCTTTTCAAAGGGATGACGCGCGTGACCCGCCAGCCCTGCCATGCCACAGCCACGGCATGCGCATGCCGTGGTGATTTTTTCGCATTCTTCCCCGGAGCGCGGCTCACGCCGCCGACAACTTCAGGCATCTGCCGTCCGGCTTCAGCTTCCGCCACATCCGCTCCCACGAAGAGCGCGAAACCGTGATGAAAGAGTTGCGCCCGCGCGCATGATTCACGCCGCATCCCACGGCATCGCCACATCGTCCTTCGTAAGCCGAAGCATGGCATCGACCGGCGCGATGACCAGCCCCGGCGCAACTTTGAGGTGCCGGTGCGCTTCGCGGAAGGCGCGGATGCCGCGCGCGTCGTCCTTCGACGGGTGCGAAGCCATCTTCACCTCGATGGGGAAAAAGTGCCCGTCGCGCTCCAAAAGCAGGTCCACCTCCGAGCCGCCGGCCGTCCGCCAGTGGTGGATGCGCGGCGGGATGCCAAGGCCATGGCATTGCTTGCGGATCTCCGCCGCCACGGCGGTCTCGAACAGGGCGCCGGCCATCGGGTGGCCGGCCAGGGCCAGCGGCCCCGAGATCCGCTGCAGGAAGCAGGCCAACCCGGTGTCGGCGAAATAACCCTTGGATTTCCCGCTCACGCGCTTGATGGCGTTGCCGTCGTAGGGCGGCACCTCCTGCCATTGGAAGGTATCGCGCAGGATCTGCAGCCACCGTTGCGCCGTCTTGCCGGCGATGCCCAACTCGCGGCCGAGCTGCGAGAAGGTGATCTCCTGGGCGGTGAGCGCGGCCATGAGCTGGATGAAGCGCCCGTAAAGCTGGCGGTCTTCGATTTCGGCGAGCATCCGCACATCGCGTTCGACATAGGTGGCGATGTAGGACTGGTGGAACCGACCCAGGGCCTCCAGCGGGACCTGCGTCGCATCCGGCAGCCCGCCGCGGAACAAGTGCTCGTACAAGGTGCGGGTTTGCGGCAACCGGGGGCAAGGCCGGGAAACGAATCCTTCCGGATCCGCAAGGTAGCGGTCGAGCCAGGAGCTTTCCGTTTGCGCCAGTTCGGCGAGTGAGAACCCCTCCATCTCCAGAAAGACCGCGCGCCCGGCCAATGATTCGTTCGCGGTTTTCATCACCGCCCATTGCTGGGAACCGGTCAGGATGTACATCCCCGGGCGCTTGTCCTGGTCCACCAGGCGCTTGATGGCCGGCACCAATTCCGGCGCGTATTGGATTTCGTCGAGGATGAGCGGTGCCGGATGGTTGCGCAGGAAGAGGTCCGGATCCTGGCGGGCGTTGCCCACATCCGCGACCGGGTCGAAGGTGACCGAGGTCCACCCCGGAAAGACATTCCGCAGGAGCGTGCTCTTGCCGACCTGTCGGGCGCCGGAAAGGATGACCACTGGAAAGGTGGCCGTCAGAAGGTTGAGTTGGGCCGTCAGTTGGCGGGGGAAATAAGACATGAGCGCATTATAGACATTCAATGTCTCAAACGCGCTTACGATTCATATCTTATTATTTATGAAACGGTTCAAGTTTTGGTTTTACTGCCTTCCCCCCTCACCTCCCCGAACACCACCCCCTGCGCCAGCGGCAGTTCCGATCCCTCGTTGACCGTTTGGGTCGAGCGGCGCATGTAGGCCTTCCACGCGTCCGAGCCGCTTTCGCGGCCGCCGCCGGTGTGCTTTTCGCCGCCAAAAGCGCCGCCGATTTCGGCGCCGCTGGTACCGGCATTGACATTGGCCAGGCCGCAGTCGCTGCCGGCTGGTCCGCAAAAACGGCCCGCCTCGCGCAAGTCTTGGGTGAAGATGGCGCTGGACAAGCCCTGCGGCACCGCGTTGTGGATGCGGATGGCCGCGTCCACTTCGCCGTGGTACGGCAACACATGCAAAATGGGCGCAAAGGTTTCGCGTTGCACCAAGGGATGGTCGGGCGACAGGCCTTCCACGATGGCGGGCGCTACCCAATTGCCGCCCAGCGGCTCGCCGCCGAACACCTGCGCCCCGGCGGCGCGGGCTTCGGCCAAGGCCGCCAAATGGGCTTGCACGGCATGCGCGTCAATCAGCGGCCCGACCAACACCCCTGCTTGACGCGGGTCGCCGACCTTCAATGAAGCGTAGGCTTTCTTGACGGCGTCAAGCAACGGCCCACGCACCGACGCATGCACGATCAGGCGGCGCAGCGAGGTGCAACGCTGACCGGCGGTCCCGACGGCGGCAAACACGATGGCGCGGCTGGCCAGAGCCAAATCAGCGCTGGGGCAGACGATCAGACCGTTGTTGCCGCCCAACTCCAACAGCGAGCGGGCGAAGCGGCTTGCGCAAGCCACGCCCACCGCCTTGCCCATCGCCTCCGAACCGGTGGCACTGATCAACGGCAGGCGCATGTCGTTGACCAAGGTTCGGCCGGTTTCCACCCCACCCGATACCAGCGTAAATAGCCCGTCCGGTGCGCCGCTTTCCCGCGCGGCCTCGCAAGCGATGCGGTGGCAGGCCAAGGCGGTGAGTGAGGTTTTTTCACTGGGCTTCCACACCACCGGGTCGCCGCAGACAATCGCCAAGGCCGCGTTCCAACCCCAGACCGCAGCGGGAAAATTGAAGGCGGTCAAACAACCGATCGGCCCCAGCGGATGCCAGCGCTCATCGAGCCGGTGCTGCGGCCGTTCGCTGGCAATGGTCAGGCCGTGCAGCTGGCGCGACAGACCCACCGCAAAATCGCAGATGTCCACAATCTCCTGCGCCTCGCCCGCCGCTTCAACCGGAATTTTGCCGGCTTCTTCAGTGATCAGGGTGGCGATGGCGTCTTGGTGGCGGCGAAAGCCCTCGCCCATCGCGCGCACCAGGGCGCCGCGCTTGGGGGCCGGCACTTCGCGCCACATCACAAAAGCCGCTTGGGCCGCCGCGCAAGCCCGCGCCACTTGCGCTGCGGAGGCAGCCTGAAAATCCGCCAACGGCGCGCCATCGAGCGGCGAGGTGCGCGCAAAAGAGTCGCCTTGACCGGCTTCCCATTGCCCGCCAATGGCCAGCCCTGGCAACACCTTGGGCAATTCCAACGCGGCGCGGGCTTGGGTCAGAGTCAGCATCGGAACTCCTGCGTTGGGGAAAAACGGCGACCGCATCCATTCTAAAGGTGGCTTGGCCCAGAACTCCAAACTCTTTTGCCCCTTTCAGGGCTGGCGGGTCACGCGCGTCATCCCTTTGAAAAGGAACCCCGACCGTCA
>CAZVNU010000304.1:0-3237 GCA_964628335.1 uncultured Phycisphaeraceae bacterium | reverse complement strand
GAACAGGCACTGCTTCGCAGTGCAGCACGCGGACCATTTCTGAAACTGCTCTAAGAAAACACGAAGCGCACCCGCGCCGCCGCGTGGGAGGAAAAGACGCGGCGGCTCGCCGCGTTCGGGAAAACAAATGAAAAACGACGCGCGCCAGAAATTCGGCGCGCGTCGTTTTGTAGGGGATTCAGCGGACGCGGCGGGCCGCCGCGTCTACTTTTTGGCGTCGATCCTGCATGCCTGCTTCCTGCGGGCTTGCAAGCCCGCGGTCCCAGGGTTTCCGGTTGGCGCATGCCGTTTCCATCGGGGGTTGTAATTCCCGCCGCTTTCACGCGTCCTTGCCCCACCATGAAACCCCTCCTCACCGCCCTCCTCATCCCGTTCGCCTGGCTGCCCGTCGCCCGCGCCGCCGACGCCCCTGCCGGACCGCCCGATGTCATCGCGCTCAGCACCGACGACCTGGGCTACGGCGCCAAGCCGGAACATGCCAAGACGCCCCATGCGCCGCCCTCCATGGTCGCCATGGATTTCAAACGCTACCTGGCCCCGCTCAATGTGAAGATTGATGGCCCATCCCAAGGCATCCGCGCCAGTCTGCCCTTGGGCAACGGCCGCATGGGCGCGCTGGTGGTGGTCGGCGGGAAATCCCAATCCAAAGTGTTTTTCGACCTTGGCCGGTCGGATGTGACCTACAGCGGCACCGGCTGCAAAGTCTCCGACAAGAGCCCGTACAACCACAAGGGCGTCGTCGCCAAGGTGGAATTGGATTTCGGCGATCCGGTGTTCGCCGCCTGCACGCAGGAACTCAATGTCCACGACGGCATCGCGACGGTCGCCGGCGAAGGGGTTTCCCTGCGTCTGGCGACCTGGCGCCACGGCGATGTGCTGGCCGTCGAAATCACCGACGACCGCCCGGTGCCCGCCGACATCACGCTGCGCCTGCACATGCCGGTGGCCGGGATTTCACGGAACGGCTATTCCGCCAAAGTCGCGTTTTCACCGGAAGCGGGCGTGCCCGGCTTGGATCAGACCTTCTCGCAGGAACCGCTGCCCGGCGGAAAAGAACCCGTTTTCCATTGCGCCTCGTCGTGCAAGGTCGGTGTGCCCGGTCGCACTCTGGAAAGCACGGCGAAGGGCCACACGCAAACGACGCGCATCCCGGCGGCCAAGGGCAAGACGGTGGTTTATTTCGCCTCGGCGGCCTCCATGGATCCCGAAGCGCCAGTGGACCAAGCAGCGGCCAAGGCGCTGGCATCGGCCACCGCCGCCGGATACGCCGCGATCGAAAAAACCACGGTGGCGGATTGGCACGCGTTCTGGCGAAAGTCCTTCATCCTGCTGCCGCAGACGCACGACCTGCCCTTCAGCCAAAGCGTGGACCAGCACTGGGCGTTCTACCTGTACTGCATGAACATCTGCGGCTCTGGCCGCTTCCCGGCCAATCCCGACGGCGCCATGTTCCGCACCGGCGTCTGGGGCCAGCCCTATTGGTGGTTCAACGGTTCGCGCCAAGCCCTGCTGCCGGCCTTTGAAATGGCCGGCCATCCGGAACTGGCCGATCCGTGGTTCCGCATGCTGCACGACGCGCGCCCGCGCTTCGAGAAAGCGGCGGAACAGGTCTGGGGCTGCGCGCCCGGATCGGTCTGGATCCCCGAGGTGTTCACCGCCAACGGGCCGGAAATCCTGCCGGCGAACATCGCCGACCCGTTGCGCCGCACGCTGGGGGACAGGGAAAAGCCAAGCAAGGAACTGTGGGCCTTCGCCTCTGCGCGCAACACCTCGCAATCCTGGTGGTCGTTCACCCGCAAGGGCGGAAAACCGCACCACATCTACGGCGCGCACACGCACCTTTTGTACAACACCGGCGAAGCCGCGCAATGGTTCTGGGACCGCTACGCGTACACCGGTGACAAGGAATGGCTGAAAACCGCCGTTTATCCGATGCTCAAGGGCGTCGCGCAACTCTACATGACCCACCCCAAAACCGTCAAAGGCGCGGACGGCTTCCATCACCTGCACAACCTCGGCTGGGCGGAAACCATCCTGGGCGGCATGCAGGACGGCCTGAACGATCTGGCCGCGCTGCGCGGCATTCTGCCCCTGGCCATCGAAACCTCCAAAGAACTGGATCTCGATGCGGACCTGCGCGCCAAGTGGCAGGACTTCCTGGATCACCTCGCGCCCTACCCGACCAACGCATCGCCCCGGCCGGTCATTCCATTGACGCGACCTGGCGAACCCGCCACCTATTCACTCGGCATCGGCCCGGTGAACCATCAGCACCCTGGCGGCGGCTCCATCCATGATCCGCGCCTCAATCAGGTGAACATCTACGACCTCGTGAATCTGGAAGCACGGGAAACCCAAACCCTCGGCGACGCGGAATGGAACACGGCGATGAACACGCTGGAGCGCCAGCCCATGGTGCGCCAGCTCAACGCCGGCGGCATTGCGGGCTGGAAAGGGCTGACCGGCCTGCCCTCGCGCGTCTGCGAGGAAGCCGCGCGCATGGGCCGGGCGGACTTGGTTGAAAAATACCTCGCCACCGGCTTCCCGAAAGTCTGGCAGGGCACGGACCAATCCTTGCCCAACCACATCAACATGGTGGTCGACACCGCCCCGGACTGGCAGTGGGAAGGCCCGCTGGCCCTGGGCCTGTCCCAAGCCATGCTCCAATCGCTCTCGGCCAAGCCCGGCGCAGCGCCGGTCATCCGCGTGTTCCCCGCCTGGCCCAAAGCCCGCGACTGCGCGTTCTCGCTGCGGGCCAAGGGCGACTTCATGGTCACTTCGGCCATGAAGCAGGGCCGCATTGCCTTCGTCGAGATCCAGCCGGCGCGCGGGGGCACCTGCCGCATCCGCAATCCGTGGGGCGAAGCGCAAGAAGTCCGCGTCTGGCGCAACGGGGTGGAAAAGGAAGCGCTCTCCGGCGCGCTGCTCACGCTGGAAACCGCCGCGGGCGAAGACCTGGTGCTCATGCGCGCCGGCGAGACGCCGGAACGCGCCAAATTGCGCCTCCCGGAAAACCGAACGGACCGGTGAATTCCAGGGCTGGCGGGTGAAGGAGCGCGGGTGTCCCCACCCGCGCTCCTTCAAGCCCGTGCGCTGTTGACCCGCCAGCCCTGGGTGAATTCAAAACTGTTGCCCTGAAAAAGACCTCCCCCTGCGGGGAGGTCTGGCGGGTCACGCGCGTAATCCCGCTGAAAAAAGTAGACGCGGCGGCTCGCCGCGTGGGATGAGAGGTCTTTG
>CAZVNU010000303.1:0-3249 GCA_964628335.1 uncultured Phycisphaeraceae bacterium | reverse complement strand
TGGAAGCGGAAAACCGCCCCATCGCCGAAATCCGCGTCACCGGTTTGCAGCGCATTCCCGAATTGCTGGTGCGCAACCAAATCCGCCTGAAAGTCGGCGATCCCTACCAGGGCAAAGTGGTGGCCCAAGACATCAAACGCATCACCGAATTGGGCCGCTTCGACCGGGTCGAAGCGGCGGTGGTCGGCGGTGCCGACGGCCATCTGGTCCTGACCTATCGGGTGTTGGAATTGCCGTTGATGGAAACGGTCGAGATCGTCGGCGCCAAGATCCTCAAGATCGAAGACCTGCGCTCCAAAATCAAATTGCGGCCGGGCGACCCGATGGACCGCTTTTTGCTCGACCAGGCCCGCGAGCAGATGGTGCGCATGTACCAGGACAAGGGCTGCCACGAAACCAAAGTGACGGTGGACGAAACCGAATTGCCCAAGGGCAATTTGCGCTTTTTGGTTTCCGAAGGGCCGCGACTGCGCCTGCGCGACCTGCGCTTCGAAGGCAACGCCTCGTTCGCCACCCGGGTGCTTGAGCACGAAATCAAGAGCGAAACCTACACCCTGATCTTCAACAACGGCTGGCTGGAGCGCGAGAAGCTGGAACTCGATGCCGCCACCCTGCGCGACTACTACCGCGACCGCGGCTGGCTCGACGCCCAGGTCGGCCGGCGCATCGACATCTCGCGCGCCCAGCGCAGCGGCGTGTGCACCTTTGTGATCGACGAAGGGCCGCGCTACGCCGTCAAGGCCGTGCAGGTGAACTTCGTCGACCGCCTCAGCGGCCAGCCCCTGAAAACCGGGACCGCCCATGTGTTCCAAGAGGAGCAGATCGCCAGCGTGCTGTCCCTGCACCCGGGCGACCCCTACGAAAAGAACAAGGTCGCCGAGTCCATCAAAAACGTCGAGGACATGTACGGCCGCCTGGGGCACCTCAGCGGCGACGCCGCCAGCAGCACGCCCATCTGCCGCATCGACCGGGCCTACCATCCCGACAAGCAATCGGTCACCCTGGTGGTCACCATCGCCGAGAACAACCCCACCACGGTGGGCAAGGTGGATATGATCGGCAACAGAAACACCCAGACCAAGGTGGTTCTGCGCGAACTGCACGGCATGACGCCTGGACGCCCGTTCGACCGCACCCGCTTCGAATACACCAAGGAAAACCTGGCCAACACCCCCTACTTCGCCGATGCCAGCATCACCCTGCTCGGCGAAGACGGCGACCTGGTGCGCGACGCGGTGGTGCAGGTCAAGGAAAAATCCACCGGCTCCATCTCCTTTGGCGTGGGCGTGTCGTCCGACCTTGGCTTTGGCGGCAACATCGACTACACCCAGAAAAACTTCGACATCGGCGACACCCCGCGCAATATGGACGACCTGTTCAGCGGCAACGCCTTCCGCGGCGCGGGGCAAACCTTCAACATCGCGCTGTCGCCGGGCAACCGCGCCAGCAATTACGCGGTGTCCTTCACCGAGCCGTCGTTCTTCGAGACCGACAACTACTTCACCACCTCGCTGGGCTACAGCTCGCGCATCTGGCAGGAGTGGGACGAAGTGCGCGCCACCGCCAATGTGGGCGTGGGCCGGCGCTTCGGACGGCTGTGGTCGGCCGGCATCAACGCACAGCTTGAAACGGTAAAAATCAAAACCCCCCGCGCCGAAGCCCCCACCGTGGTGTTCGCCCACGAAGGCACCACCACCGCCACTTCGCTTGGCGCCAGCATCACCCGCTCGACGGTGGATTCCGTCATGGAGCCCGGGCACGGCATGAAGGACACCTTGGCCGTGGACCGCTACGGCGCCTTGGGCGGCGAGGTGAGCTTCACCAAGATCTCCTTCACCCACCAGCATTTCTGGACGCTGGAAAAGGACTTCCTGGGCCGGAAAACCACCATCGGCCTGCGCGGCCAGGTCGGCTACATCCCCGAAGGCGGCGCCCCCTTCTTCTACAACTTCTACGCCGGCGGGCACCGCTCGCTGCGCGGCTTTGATTACCGCGGCGTGGGCCCGCGCGGGGTGCGCAACGACAACGGACTGGCGTCGGAAAGTTCCATCGGCGGCGGCTGGATGACCTTGGTCAGCCTGCAATACAGCAAGCCCATCTACGACGATGTGGTGCGCTGGGTGGTGTTCACCGACCAAGGCACCCTTGGCAACAGCCCGGGCTTTGACGACTGGCGCATCACCATCGGCACGGGCCTGCGCATCAAGGTCCCTTTCCTGGGGCAGGCGCCTTTGGCTTTGGACTTCGGCATCCCCATCAAGAAGATCCAAGGCGACGAAACCCAGATTTTCTCGTTTGATTTTTCGATGCCGTTGCAATAAGGGAGGGTCGGCTTTGGCCGACCATGAATCTTCGCCTATCAAACAACCCAGGGGTGGACGGATATTTTCCGCCCACCCCTGGGTTGTTTTTCCATCCGATGCCAAGGTCGGCTAAAGCCGACCCTCCTTCGCCTTCATCAACTCCTCCAACAGCACATCCACCTTGTCGGGGTTGAGGTACACGCTGGCAAAGCGCAAAAACGCCACATGGTCGATCTGCTTCAAGCGGTCCACCACCAGCATGCCGATGTCGGCCGAGGGCACTTCCTTCTCGCCCCGGCGCAGCAAAGCCTCTTCGATGTCGTCGGCCAGTTTCTCCAGTTGCGCCTCCGACACCTTGCGCTTGTAGCAGGCGGTGTGCAAACCCTTGAGCATTTTCTCGCGCTCGTAGGGCATGCGGCTGCCGTCTTTCTTGACCACCGACACCGACACCCGCGCCTCGATTTTCTCAAAGGTGGTGAAGCGCTGCTGGCAGGCCTGGCACTCGCGCCGGCGGCGGATCAAGCGGCCGCCCTCGGCATCGCGGGAGTCGATGACCTTGTCGTTGTCGGCGTGGCAGAAGGGGCAGCGCATGGCGGGATTGTAGGGATTACCCCGGGATGCCCAGCAACTCCCACTTGTACATCACCTCCACCCGCGCCTTGGCCCACGGTGTCTTGCGCAAAAAGGCCAAGCTGGATTTGATGCTCGGATCATGGGTGAAGCAGCGGATGGGGATCTGCCGGCCCATTTCCTCCCAGCCGAGTTTTTCGTGCAGGGCGAACAACATTTTTTCGAGGGTGATGCCTTCGAGCGGATTGGTGGGGTGGGAGGAGAGCATGGGAAAATTGTAGACGCGGCGGCCCGCCGCGTCCGCTTGCACCCATGAAAAACCAGGGCTGGCAGGTGTTGGAGCGCGGGTGTCCCCACCCGCAAATGCCGCCCGGGG
>CAZVNU010000302.1:0-3252 GCA_964628335.1 uncultured Phycisphaeraceae bacterium | reverse complement strand
GCCTGCCAAGGCCCCATCCGCCGGCGCGACATCGCCCCCCTGATGTCCAAGCACTTCGAGCTGACCGACGCCGAGGCCAGTGAGCCGATTCCACAAAAACGCCCGCGACTACGCCTGCGGCCTCTCCCAGAAGGTCATCCTCATCGACGGCCCAAAACTGGCCGAACTGATGATCGAACACAACATCGGCGTCTCCTCCGTCAAAACCCTCCACATCAAGCGCCTGGACAGCGATTATTTTGAGGCGGATTGAATGGGGGGTTGGAGTCGCGCAAGAATCAGCCCTCATTCCAGCGCGACTATCCTTATCGCGCAAATAAGACCCTGTTTTGTTGCGCAACAAGGTGGGTTGCGCTAGAATAGGCCCTCATTCCAGCGCGACTTTCCTTGTTGCGCAACTATTCAGCCCCAATCATCCATGTCACGCTCCATTCCCGATTCCGAATTGAACACGATTGCGGAACTGCTGAAGCGGAGCCCGCAAGGGCTGTCTGCGGCTCAGATCTTGGGCGCCCTTGCCTCCCCGCCGGCCAAGCGCAGCCTGTTGCTGCGCCTGAATCATTTGGAGGCGGATGGCCGTCTGACGCGCCAAGGAAAAGGCGTGGCCACACGCTATTTCTCCGCTCCCCAGCCCGCCACGGCGGCGGCGCCTTTGGCTCCGCAAGAGGCCGGAGGCATCGACCTTTCCCCGGCGGGACAAGCGGTCCGCCGCCATGTGACCCAGCCGCTGACGCGGCGCCAGCCGGTGGGCTATCAGCAGGCCTTCTTGGATACCTATGTCCCCAATGAAACTTTCTGGCTGTCCGCCGCGCAGCGCGAGGAGTTGGCGGCGCTGGGGCAATCCGGCATGGGGGAGGTGCCCGCCGGCACTTACCTCCGGCAGGTCATGGACCGCCTGCTCATCGACCTGTCGTGGAATTCCAGCCGTTTGGAAGGCAACACCTATTCGCTGCTGGAAACCAGGCGGCTGATCGAGCTGGGCGAGGTGGCCGAAGGCAAGGACGCGCTTGAGGCGCAAATGCTGCTCAACCACAAAGCCGCGATCGAAATGCTCGCCGAACGGGCGGCATTGATCGGGTTCAACACCCACACGATCTGCAATCTGCACGCCCTCTTGGCAGACAACCTGTTGTCGGATGCGGGGGCATGCGGGCGCGTGCGCAGCAGGCCCGTGGCCATCAGCGGCACGGTGTTCCACCCCTTGGGGGTGCCGCAGGACATCCTGACCCATTTCATCGCCATCCTCGACAAGGCGGAGCTCATCGCCGACCCGTTTGAGCAGGCGCTTTTCGCCATGGCGCAATTGCCTTATTTGCAGCCGTTCGAAGACGTCAACAAACGCGTCTCGCGTTTGGCTGCAAATATTCCCATGGTGCGCCGCAACCTGTGCCCGTTGTCGTTCGTCGATGTGCCCAAGGAAGACTATGTCCACGCCTTGCTTGGCGTCTACGAACTCAACGATGTCAGCGCGCTGCGCGACGTGTTCATCTGGGCCTACCGGCGTTCCGCCGCGCGTTATGCCGCCATCGCCCAGTCCGTGGGGGAGCCGAACCGCCTGCGCATGCGCCATCGGGAGATGATTTTCCAGCTGGTGCATGATGTGGTGGCCCAAAACATGCCCGCTTCCAAGGCGTCGCAATACATCGCGGCCCGCGTGACCGCCGCCGCGCCGCCGGCCGATGCCGCCAAATTGATCGAAATGGTGGAGACGGAATTGCTCAGCCTGCACGACGGCAACCTCACCAAATACCGCCTGACCCCCGAACTGCTTGCCGCCTGGAGAACCGCCCCATGACCACCGAAACCATCGTCTCCAAAGTCTGGAACTTCTGCAACACCCTGCGCGACGACGGCGTGGGCTACGGCGACTATCTGGAGCAGATCACCTATCTGATCTTCCTCAAGATGGCCGACGAGTACGCCAAGCCGCCCTACAACCGCGATGTGGGCGTGCCCGCCGTCTATGCCTGGCCGACCCTGGTCGCCAAGAAGGGCGCCGATCTGGAGGCGCATTACATCAAGACCTTGCGCGAGCTGGGCACCGAAAAGGGCATGCTCGGGCAGATCTTCACCAAGGCGCAAAACAAGATCCAGGATCCGGCCAAACTGGGGCGGCTGGTGGAAATGATCGGCAGCGCGCAGTGGGTGATGATGGGTTCGGATGTCAAGGGCGACATCTACGAAGGCATCCTCGAGCGCAACGCGGAGGACACCAAGTCCGGTGCCGGCCAATACTTCACCCCGCGCGCGCTGATCCGGGCCATGGTCGAATGCATGGCGCCCGAGCCGGGCAAGAGCATCGCCGACCCGGCTTGCGGCACCGGCGGGTTTTTCCTGGCGGCCTACGACTTTTTGGTGAAGACCCATCCACTCGACAGCCGCCAGAAGGCCTTCCTCAAGAACAAGACCTTTCATGGCAACGAAATCGCGGCCGGCACCCGCCGCCTGTGCCTGATGAATCTGTTCCTGCACAACATCGGTGAAATCGATTCCAACCAGGTGCCGGTGTCTTCGGCCGACGCGCTGGTCGCGCCCGCGCCCGAATCGGTGGACTATGTGCTGGCCAATCCGCCCTTCGGCAAGAAGAGCAGCATGACCTTCACCAACGAGGAAGGCGAGCAGGAAACCGACGACCTGACCTACAACCGGCAGGATTTCTGGGCGACCACCTCCAACAAGCAGCTCAACTTCCTCCAGCACATCCGCGCCATGCTCAAGACCACCGGCCGGGCCGCCGTGGTGCTGCCGGACAATGTGCTTTTCGAAGGCGGCGCCGGCGAAACCGTGCGCAGAAAATTGCTGGAAACCACCGATCTGCACACCATTTTGCGCCTGCCCACCGGCATCTTCTACGCCCAAGGGGTCAAGGCCAATGTGCTGTTCTTCGACAATCGCCCCGCCGCCAAAACAAGCCAGACCAAGGAAGTCTGGTACTACGACTACCGCACCAACATCCATCACACCCTCAAGCGCAAGCCGCTGCGGTTGGAGGATCTTCAGGATTTCATCGACTGCTATATTCCGGCCAACCGCCAATTGCGCAAGGAGGCTTGGCACGCCGAGAAGAATCCCGAAGGCCGCTGGCGCAAATTCACCGCCGACGAATTGCTGGCCCGCGACAAGACCAGTTTGGACCTGTTCTGGCTCAAGGACCAAAGCCTGACCGACATGGACAACCTGCCCGAGCCGGAGATTCTGGCCAACGAGATCATCGACAACATCGAAGCGGGGCTGGCCAATTTCCGCGCGGTG
>CAZVNU010000301.1:0-3253 GCA_964628335.1 uncultured Phycisphaeraceae bacterium | reverse complement strand
CGGCACCGTGCCCTGGCGCCCCAACTACGACGGCACCCGCGAAGAGCCGGTGGTGCTGCCGGCCAAGCTGCCCAATCTGCTGATCAACGGCGCCACCGGCATCGCCGTGGGCATGGCCACCTCGATTCCGCCGCACAACCCTGGCGAAGTCTGCCGCGCCCTGCTCAAGGTGATGAACGACCCTGAAATCAAGGACTTCCAGTTGGTGGCCGACGACGCCATCAAAGGTCCGGATTTCCCCACCGGCGGCGAACTGCTCACCGGCCGCGACGAATTGCGCGAGATCTACAAAGCCGGCCAGGGCAGCGTGAAGATCCGCGGCACCTGGCGCGCCGGCGAGCGCGAGAGCCGCGCGATGAAGACCCTGATCGTGGACTCGGTGCCCTACACCGTGAGCCGCAAAAAGCTGGTCGAAGAATTGGCCGAAGTGGTCACCAGCCGCAAGATGCCCCTGCTCCTGGATGTGCGCGACCTCTCCGGCGCCGACACCCACATCGAGCTTGAAATCAAGAAGGACGCCGACGAAGCCCTGGTGATGGCCTACCTGTGCAAGAACACCTGCTTGCAGGGCACCTTCTCCATCAACCTGACCTGCCTGACCCCCACCAACAACCCGCAGGTCTGCCAACCGCAGCGCCTGGGGCTGCTGGAAATTTTGCGCTACTTCCTGCAATTCCGCCATGAGGTGATCACCAAGCGGCTGGAAAACGAACTCGACATCCTCAAGCGCCGTCTGCACATCCTCGAAGGTTTCGCGGTGGTGTTCGACGCGCTGGATGAAATCATCGCCATCATCAGGAAATCCGACGGCAAGGCTGATGCCGCCGGCAAGATCATGAAGCGCTTCGCCCAGTTGGACGACATCCAGACCGAAGCCATCCTTGAGTTGAAGCTGTACCGCCTGGCCAAGCTGGAAATCAACCTGATTCTGGACGAGAAAAAGGAAAAGCAAAAGCGCGTCAACGAAATCAACAAATTGCTGGTGGACGACGACGGCGACTTCAACAGCGGCCGCTGGGCCATCGTGCGCGCCGAAATCGAAGCCTTGATTGAAAAATACGGCGGCAAGGCCAAGGGCGATTTGCTCGGCAAGCGCCAAACCCGCATCAGCGGCAATGTCGAAGAGGTGGAATTCAAGGCCGAGGACTTCATCGTGGCCGAAGAAGCCCACATCCTGGTCACCACCGACGGCTGGGTCAAGCGCCAGAAGGAAATCAAAGACCCGATGGCCGCCCGCCTGCGCGAAGGCGACGGCGTCTTGGCCTGTTTCGCCGCCTCCACCGCCGCCACCGCCATGTTCTTTTCGAGCAAGGGCGTGTGCTACACCCTGCGGGTGGTGGACATCCCCGCCACCACCGGCTTTGGCGACCCGATCCAGAAATTCTTCAAACTCGAGGATGGCGAAAAACTCATCGCCGCCTATTCCGCCGACCCGCGCAAATTGCAGGACATCGTGCCGGCCCGCGAAGGCTCCGACCCCAAGACCCAATTGTTGGCCGCCACCAGCGACGGTTACGCCCTGCGCCTGTCGCTGGTCGCCTTCACCGAGCCTTCGACCAAGGCCGGCCGCAAGTTCTGCCGCCCGGCAGGCAAAGCCTCGGCAGTGGGCGCCTTCATCGTCGACGGCAGCGAAACCTTGCTCGCCGTGTCCGAGCGTTGCCATGCCATGGTTTGCAAATGCAAAGACATCAGTTTCCTTGGCAATGCCGGCAAGGGCGTGATGCTGATGAAACTCGACGCCGCCGACGACCGCGTGGTGGGCCTGAAACCCAGCCGCAGCCCGCGTGATTTGATGCGCATCGAAACCAACCGCGGCGCGGAAAAAACCGTCTCCACCGAAAAATACCGCACCGTCACCCGGGGCGGCAAGGGGGTGGAAATCCAAAGCAACGGCCGGATTGCCAAGATCCTGCCCGAGCCGGTGGCGGCGCCGGAGTAAAAACAACCCAACCATTGGACCGCCGACGCCCCCGTCGGCAACAAGGTCCGGGGCTCACCGCCCCGGACCTTGTTCATGTATTGAACGCGGGTGCCACGGACAGCGAAGTCGTCCGTGCCGGGCACCGGTTATCCCATGCTCACGGACGACTTCGCTGTCCGTGGCACCCGGCGGTTTATTTTTGACTTTTTTGCAAGGTTTTCCCGCCAGCGGTGGAGAATGAGCGGCCTGTAACAAGTTTGTAACAAGCCCTTGGCTTTTGCAACAAAGGCGGCTATTGTGCGGGCGGAAAAACAGCCATTGAACTTTGCGCCGCCGTTACGCCCTCTAAGGATAAGACGCAAGCCGCGTCTGCCCAGCATCCCCCCACCGGAGTTTCCCCATGCCCGCCCGCCCCGCCATCGCACTCGACCAATTCCATATCCAAACCCCCTGCAGCGAAGCCTGGGACGCCATGCACGGCGAAGGCCCCGGCCGCCATTGCGACAAATGCAGCAAGCAGGTGCATGATTTGACCACCATGGATGAGGCCCAGGCGCAGGCCCTGCTCGCCAACGCCGCCCAAAAGCCGGTGTGCGTGCGCATGCGCCAAGACGGCGCCGGCCGCATCATGACCCGCGACTACTGGAAGGTCGCCGCCGGCGTGGCGATGGCGGCGGGCGTGGGCGCCGGCGAGGCCCGCGCCCAGGACGAAGCCCCCAAAGCCGGCCCGGTGGTTCACATCCAACAGCAGAACGCCCCGCCGCCGGTCGTCATGGGTTTGGTATGCGTCAATCCGCTGGTGGCGAAAGACCTCAAAATGTTCCCCGCCGCCAAAGAAGGCTTCAAGCGGGTGGTCATCCGCCTGCCCAAACTAAGCGACGAAGCCGGGGCCCAAGTGGAGATCCTGGCCACCCGCATCGAGAAGGTGGATGCGGTGAACCGGCATTCCATCGGTGGCGCGCTGGAGGGGAAGACTCTGGAAGGATGGGGCTACAACTATTACGAATTGACCGTCGCCAAGGAGGTGATGGGCACGATGATGGCCGGCCCGCCGGAAGACATGAAACCCCGCCCCACCCCGGTGGCCATCCATGGCAAAGGCTTCCATGGCCTGCGCTACAACAGCAAATTGCCACTGGTGCTGTATGTCCCGGCCGGGGTCGAAGTGAAGTACCGGGTGTGGACGCCGGGCGAAGCCAAAGCGGCGGCGGTGGAATAAGAACCGGCGGAGGTTCGCGTCTCCCGCTTGCGCCCGGGACCGCGGGTCACCAGACCCGCTGAAACGGAATTCCTTGTTTCTCTGCGGGTCTGGTGACCCGCGTTCCCGGGCGC
>CAZVNU010000300.1:0-3268 GCA_964628335.1 uncultured Phycisphaeraceae bacterium | reverse complement strand
CGCGGCTGGCGCGCTACGCCCCCCCGCCAGCCACACGAATTCCTGATGCGCCTTACTTGTAAATCTCAACCAGTTTGCCGGTCTTGGCTTCCTTGTTCTCATCCAGGAACTGGGTGCCGGTCTGCTTGGTTTTCAGGTTCTTGGCGGCGGTGGCGTAGATCTCTTTGGGCAGGCGCACATAGCCGGCTTCCTCGCACAATTCACCGGCGTTTTCGACATAGAACTTGGCGAAGGCTTCCACTTCCGGCTTGCTCAGCGCGTCTTTGTTCACATAGATGAACAAGGGGCGCGAGAAGGGGGCGTAGGAGCCGTCTTCGATGGTCGCGGGGGTCGGGGTGATGGCTTGCTTGGTCTTGGGGTTGACCACCGGCAAGGCCGCCAGTTTTTCCTTGTTGGCCACGAAGTAGGCGTAGCCGAAGAAACCAAGGGCCCCTTTGTCGCCTTCCACGCCCTTGACCAGCGCGTTGTCGTCTTCGCTGGTGGACATGTCCTTGCGCACGCTGCCCTTGCCGATGACTTCTTCCTTGAAGTAGTCGAAGGTGCCCGAATCGGTGCCGGGGGCGAAGAGCTTGATGGCCAGGTCGGGATAGGCGGGATTCACATCTTTCCAGGACTTGATTTTGCTGTCGGCGCTGAAGATGGCCTTCAATTCATCCACGCTGATCTGCTTGGCCCAGGTGTTGTCCTTGTGGACCACGATGGACAGGCCGTCGTAAGCCACCGGCACTTCGATGAATTTCACATTGTTGCGGCCGGCTTCCACGCTTTCCTTGTGTTTGATCGGGCGCGAGGCGTCGGAGATGTCGGTGTCGCCGGCGCAGAACTTCTTGAAGCCGCCGCCGGTGCCGGAGCAGCCGACGCTGATGCGGACATCTTTGTTCTCTTCGCGGAAGGCGTCGGCCACGGCCTGGGTGATGGGGAACACGGTCGAGGAGCCGTCGGCCTTGATTTCGCCTGAGAGGCCGGCGGCCAGGGCGGAGACGGACAGCACGGGGGCGGCGATCAAGGTCGCGCATAGGGTCAGGTTGCGGAGCATGGGGGATCCTTTGGGGGGCTGGAGCGGGGAAAAGGGGGCGGCGTCGGATCAGAAATTGATCTGGCATTGGAGGCCGAGCCGGTCGGCGCCGCGTGCCAGGTTGTTGTAGGCGTTCCTGGAACCGGAGCCGACATCGGTGGTGTTGGTGCGATCGAAGGAATGGGTGTACATGGCGGTCAATTCCACTTCCTTCCACGGTGAGAATTCGATGCCGATATCCAATTCGCTGACTTTTTCGCCCGGGGCGTTGGCGGCGAATTTGCGCCCGCCACGATAGTAGGAATAGCGTATGAAGGGCAGGATTTCCATGCCGTCGGCCTGGATGCGGTAGTTGACCAGGGCGTAGCCGCCATGCAGCGACTGCACCTCGATGGTGTTGTTGTTCATGTTGAGTTCGGGGCCCTCGCCCACCATGTATTCGGCCTCGAAGCCGAAGGGCTGGGGGAACCACACGAAGGTGGCGGCGGCGCGGCGGTCGTTCAGGCCGGCGGCGTCCCGGACGGGGGCGGCGACGGCGGCGTTGTTGTTGCGGTAGGCCACGGAGGCGGGGGGCGCGAACTTGCCGGTGTAGCCCTGGATCCCGGCTTCGAAGATCTGGCCGTTGGCCAACTCGAAGGGGCAGGAGGCGCGGGCGATGTAGTGGAAGTCGCCGTTCACATCGGAGCGGTTGAGGCCCTGGCCCGAATAGGCGCCGGCGGTGATGACGCCGTAGTCGCCGGTCCCCTTGAGGCCGTTGGCGACCAGGGACTTGAGCAATTTGCGCTTCTCCTCCGGCGCCCACATGGCGTACACGCCAAGGTCGCGTTCGCCTTCACAGGCGGAGTTGAGGGCGTCCGGGCGCTCCAAGGGCGCGCGGTTCTGGCTGGATTGCAGGTTGACGAATCCGAAAGGCACCTTGGATTGCCCGACGCGGAAGCGGAACTCCTTCTTGTCGTCGATGCTGATGTCGGCGTAGTAGTCGCGCATCTGCAGGCCGGAGTCGCCGCCGCTGGGGCCGACCGATCCATGGAACTCGGCTTGGGCGTAGACATAGAGGTGGTTGGTGGCGTCGCCGCTGAGGACGACGCGTCCGCGGCGGATGCCGAAGGATTCGGATTCCTTCACGGTGCGGTCGGCCGGGGCGATCAGGCGCTTGGCCGCCCCGTCATGGCTGTCCTTTTCCAGCAGCGAGGTGCTGCGGAACTGGAGGTAGCCGCGGATGGAGAGCCGTTCGAACCAACTGTCCTTGAGCAGGGTGTGGAGGTCGCGGCGTTTCTGGTCTTCCGACGCCAGGGAGGCCGCCGTCGAGGATTGGGGCGCCTTGCCCGAGATCGCCTTCTGTTTTTCGAGGAGCTGGCGCAATTGCGCCGTTTCTTCCGCGGAAAGCGGGGCGTCGTCGGCGGCAAACGCCGGGGCGGACGCAAGCAGGGCGGCGGGGATCAAAGCGGCAAGGAAGGTACGCGTGTTCATGAAGATGCTCCGTGAAGGGTGGGCGTTTGAAAAGCCCGTGGGTGACTTGATCCTGCGATTTGCAGTTCGATGGGCGGAAAGATAGGACTGCGCCATGAGTGCTTGGCGACGGGTTTGCAAGCAATGCGTGAGTTTTTGGGCTTGGGTGAAAAAGAGGGTGCTTCACCGAAATCTCACGCTTGCCTCATGCCGCAAGCATGCCCATCGGGCACCGTTTGCAACATGAATCCGGATTCCATTGCCGCTGTCGCCCCGCTTTCGCGCCCTTTGCGCCTGGTTTTTGTGTGCGCCCAAAACGCCAACCGCAGCCAGATGGCAGAGGCTTGGGCCAATCTGCTCGGCGGCGAGCAGGTGGAGGCCTTCAGCGCCGGCTCCCAGCCGACGGCGGCCTTGCACGCGCCGGCGATCGTTTCAATGGCCGAGCTCGGCTATGACATGGAGGGGCAGGCGCCCAAGCCGCTCGCCGCCCTGCCGGACATCAAGTTCGACGCGGCGATCAGCATGGGTGCCGACCACGCCTGCGCCGCGTTGCGCGCGGTGTACCGCGAGGCGTGGGCCATTCCCGACGCGCGCCATCTGCCCGCCAGCCAGTTCCGCGCGGTGCGCAATCTGATCGGTTGGCGGGTCTATGATCTGCTGCTTGATCTGGGGCTGACCCCGCTGCGCTCGGTGTTGCCGTTCAGGAAGCCGTGATGGACGGGGCTGGCGGGTCAAGGGCGTCATCCCTTTGAAAAAAGTAGACGCGGCGGCTCGCCGCGTGGGATGAGAGGTCTTTGAAGCGAT
>CAZVNU010000299.1:0-3272 GCA_964628335.1 uncultured Phycisphaeraceae bacterium | reverse complement strand
ACGCTACGAATGGGAAATCAGCCAGCAGGCAGACAATCCGCTCTCCGCCACCTTGCCCCTGCTTGAGGAATCCTTCCGCTGGTTCGGCCCGGCCGATACCACGCCGTTGGCCCACATCCGCCAGGCCGGCGCGCAGAGCGTCTACACCTCGCTGCATGACATCCCCTACGGCGAAACCTGGAGCCCGGAGGCCATCCGCGCCCGCATCGACCTCCTGGAAAAAGCCGGGCTGACCTGGGCCGCCGCCGAATCGGTGCCGGTGCATGAAGACATCAAGACCGGCGGCCCGCGCCGCGAGGAATGCCTGAAGAACTACGCGCAGTCCCTGACCAACCTGGGCGCGCAGGGCGTGCGCACGGTGATCTACAACTTCATGCCCGTGCTCGACTGGGTGCGCACCGACATGAACCGCATCCTGCCCGACGGTTCTTCGTGCCTGCACTACGACCCGGCGCGTTTCGCGGCCTTCGATGTGTTCGCCCTTCAGCGCCCCGGCGCGGAAAAGGACTTCACCCAAGCGCAAGTGAGCAAAGGCAAAGCCTTCTGGGAAAGCCTGGACGAAGCCGGACGCACCGCCTTCATCAATTCCATCATCGATGTGTTCCCCGGCTGCAAGTGGGGCCTGTCGCTCGACGACATCCGCGCCATGCTTGCCAAGTACCAGGGCATCGACCGGGCGCAATTGAAGGCCAACCTCAAGTATTTCCTCGATGCCGTCACCCCCGCCGCCGAGGCCGCCGGCGTGAAGTTGGCCATCCACCCGGATGATCCGCCGTTCTCGGTGCTGGGCCTGCCGCGCATCCTTTCGACCGCGGAAGATGTGGCCGATCTTCTGAAAATGGCCCCCAGCCCGGCCAACGGCCTGTGCTTCTGCGCCGGCTCCTTCAGCGCGCGCGGCGACAACGACCTGCCGGCCATGGTGCGCCGATTCGCCGACCGCATCCACGCCGTGCACTTGCGCGTGACGCGCCGCGAGGCCGACGGCTCCTTCTATGAAGACAACCACCTGGAAGGTTCCGCCGACATGCCCGCCGTCATGGAAGCCCTGCTGGAGGAGCAGCACCGCCGCCGCACCGCCGGCCGCGGCGATTGGCAACTCTCCTTCCGCCCCGACCATGGCCACACCATGATGGGCGAAGCGGCCCCGATGCTGCCGGGCTACTCCTGCATCGGCCGCACGCGCGGCCTGGCGGAACTGCGCGGCCTGCAATTGGGGCTGGCGCGGGCCAAGTGGGGAAAATAAACCGCTTTGTCGTTGCGGTGCGGCACCGAACCGCCGCACTCCAAAAAATCCTCTGTCATGATCAAACAACTCAACCCCCTTCCCCCCATGACCAAGCACCCCTTCATTTGCGCCGCCCTTCTGGCCATTCTCGCCGCCCTGCCGCCCTCCCTGGCCCGGGCCGCCGACGACACCGATGCCTTCGGCAAAATCGCCGGCACCAAGGTGACCGCCGGCGAGGGGCGGTTCCCCAACCCCGCGCCGGTGCTGCCGGAGGTCATCCTGCCGTGGGACGGCGCGGCCAAGGCGGGCTTCCAGCCCGGTGAAAAAATCACCACGCAGGAGCAGCTTGAGGCCGAGCTGGCGCGGCTTCGCACGGTGTACGCGCCGTACCAACAAAAACTCGCGCCGGCTATTCCGGCCCGGCCCCGGCAGGAGTTGATCCACTTCGATTTCCGCCGGGTCTCCGGCAAAAACCCGGAGGCCGAACTGGCCGACGCGCTCGCCGGCAACGGCAAGTGGAAACAACTCACCATCCCGCACTACGGCGGCCCGAAGGGCAAGGCCACGGCCTACTACCGCACCGAGGTCGAACTCACGCCGGAAATGCTCTCGCGAGAGCGGCTGTTCCTGCATTTCCAGGCGGTGGATTACTACGCGGAGGTTTATTTCAACGGGCAACGCGTCGGCAACCACGAGGGCTTGTTCGACGCCTTCGAGTTCGATGTGAAGGCCTTGGCCAAACCCGGCAAGAACACCCTGGTGGTGCGCGTGCGCAACGACGGCTACCCGCAGGGCCGAACCGGCATCAAGATGGCGGCCTATGGCGGCCCGGGCTGGAACGACCCGAACAGCGGCTGGATCTGCTGCCCGGTCGGCTTCGGCATGTGGCAGCGCGCCTGGTTCGAGGCGCGCGGCGAAACCTTCGTGAACGATGTGTTCGTCCACACGCTGCCCGACCGGAAACGCGCCGAAGTGTGGGTCGAAGTCGCCGGACTGCCGGCGGACGCCAAGGATCTGGGCGATCTGGCCGTCGAATACGCGCTGTACGGGGAGAACTTCAAGGCCACGCTGTGCGAGGCGCAAAAGCCGCCGGTGAATCTGGAAGCCGGCGAAGTCAACCTGTTCGCCTCGCCGCAGACACCGGACGCCGTCGCGCGCAAGTTCGGTGTCCGCCAGTTCAAGTTCACGGTGGATCTGCCCGAGGCCCGGCTCTGGTCGCCCGCCACGCCCTGGCTGCACCAGATCCAGGTGCGGCTGAAAAAGGATGGCCGCGACACCGACGCCTTCAAGCGCAACTTCGGCGTGCGCACCTTCACGCAATCGCTGACCAGCGTGCCCAAGGGCCGCTTCTACCTCAACGGCGAGCAAGTCCGCCTGCGCGGCGCGAACATGATGGGCAACCTCATGCGGTGCGTGATGGCGAAGGACGAGGCGAAGTTGGAGACCGATGTCCTGATCGCCAAGGCGGCGAACATGAACTACTGGCGCATGACGCAGCAGCCCTGTCAGGAAGAGGTGTTCGAGGCCTTCGACCGGCTCGGCCTCCTGGCGCAAAGCGACCTGCCCATCTTCGGCCACATCCCCGCCGTGCAGGAAGCGGAAACGCTGCGCGAAGCCGGCGCGCAATTGCGCCTCATCCGCAACCACCCGTGCGCCGCGATGATCAGCTACATCAACGAACCGCTGCCGGGCGGCAACAAACGCATGCCCGTCCCGGAAATGCTCGACCTCTTCCGCCGCTGCGACGCGCTCATCCCCGAGATCTCGCCCGGTCAACCGGTCAAGTGGGTCTCCGGCGACTACCAGTTCATCTCCGAAACCTATCCCGACCACCATTGCTACAACCTGTGGTACCGCCGCCGCAATGTGTCCTTCTCGGAGCAGTACAAGGGCGCCTGGATCAAGACCCTCCCCGGCTGGATGTACGGCTGCGGTGAATTCGGCAGCGAGGGCGTGGACAGCCCCGACCTCATGCGCCGCCTTTACCCCAAGGCATGGCAAGGCGTGACGAAGAACGGCCAGTATCGCCCCGACGGCGTGCCCTGCC
>CAZVNU010000298.1:0-3296 GCA_964628335.1 uncultured Phycisphaeraceae bacterium | reverse complement strand
GCGTGCCAGCGTCCCCTCCCTGACGGTCGGGGTTCCTTGACCCGCCAGCCCTGCGACTCCGCTGCGCTGCGCTGTCCGTGGCACCCCTTCACCTACAATCCCCCTCCCCTATGGAACTCAACCACCGCGAAAAAAACGTCTCCGTCGCCCGCGAAAAGGCCATCTTGGTCGGCTGTCTGCTGCCCAACGACGGCCTGGATCCCCACGATCCTTTGGGCGAATTGGCTTCGCTGGCTGAAACCGCCGGGGCCGAGGTGGTCGACCGGCTGACCCAGCGGCGCATCAAGCCCCGGGCCAAGACCTTCATCGGCGAAGGCAAGGTGGTGGAGCTGGCCGAGATGGTCAAACTGCACAACGCGCAGGTGGTGCTGTTTGAAAACAACCTGACCCCTTCGCAGATTTCCAACATCGAAAAGGTGGTCGGCTGCAAAATCCTCGACCGTACCGAACTGATCCTCGACATTTTCGCCTTCCGCGCCAAAACGCCGGAGGCCAAACTGCAGGTCGAACTCTCGCAACTGGTCTACACCTACCCGCGCCTGAAAAACATGTGGACCCACCTGGAGCGCACCGCCGGCGGGGTGGGCACCCGCGGCCCGGGCGAACAGCAGCTGGAAACCGACCGCCGCCTGGTGCAGGTCAAGCGCCTGCGCCTGGAGCGCGAGTTGGCCGAAATCGAGGAACGCAAAAAGCGCGAGGTGGAGACCCGCAAGGCGGAGCACTTCACCGTCGGCATCGTAGGCTACACCAACGCCGGCAAAAGCACGCTGTTCAACACCCTGACCGAAGCGGGAACCTATGCCGACGACAAGTTGTTCGCCACCCTCTCGACCCTGACGCGCAAATGGAAGATCGCCGGTGGCGAATGGGTGGCCCTGTCCGACACGGTCGGTTTCGTGCGCAACCTGCCGCACCACCTGGTCGCCTCGTTCAAGGCCACGCTGGAAGAATCGGTGCATGCCGACGCCCTGCTCATCGTGGTGGACCTGGCCGATCGCGACGCCAAAAAACGCCTCGACACCGTGTTGGAGGTGCTGGATGAAATCGGCGCCGACAAAGCCCCGCGCATCATCGCGCTCAACAAGGTCGATGCCATCGACGGCATCGAAGAGCGCAACATGCTCATCCGCCAGTTCCCCGGCGCCCTGACCATTTCGGCCAAGACCGGCCAGGGCCTGGACGAACTCACCGAGGCGGTGGCTCGGCTTGCCCGCGGCGCCGACAAGGAATTGGACCTGACCATCCCGCTTGGCGATGGCAAAACCCTGCAATACCTCGAAGGCCGGGTGCCGATCCTGGCGCGCGACTACGACGCCACCGGCGTCGTCAAACTCACCGTGAAGATCGGCACCAAGCAATTGGAGCAGTTGCAGGCGATGGGATCGAAGGCGGCTTGGGAAGGCCGGAAGAACAAGGCGAAACAGGGATGGGGCAAGGGGGCGGAAGCCAAGCCCGTGGAGTCGGACTCGGAAGCGGTGGACGCTTTGCGTCGCGCCAAAGTCCGGACCCAGCCCAGGGTGAAGGCGGCCAACCGGGAAGATCGGAAGTAAAGGGCCAAAGAGAGGGTCGCAAAACGCAAAATAGGTAGCCGACCAGATGGGGGCCAAATCAATCAAAAGACAAAGGGCCGGCGGAATATTTCCGCCGGCCCTTTGTCTTTTCTCATTCGGAAGCGCGACTGGTCGGCTACCTATTTTGCGTTTTGCGACCCTCCCTTACCGCGCCATCGCAGCAGCCTTGAGTTTTTCGGCGGCGACCACCTTGGCGGCGGCGGCCTCAAAGGCATCCCGCACCCGCTCCACCTTGGCCTTGGCCGCCTCCAAAGACGGTTTCAGTTTGTCCATGTCATGCTGCGCCTCGTTGGAGGCGGCGTCCTTCCTGGGCGAGATGACGACCAGGGTGCCGGCCGTGGAACCGGCGGCGCTGAGCGCCTTGACTTCCTGCGCGTCGGCGAACTTTTTGGCGGGCACATCGAAGTCCGCCTGAATCAGCGCCAATTCCTTGCGCGCTTCATCCAGCAGGCCGGCCTGCTTCTCCTTGGCATTCGTCAGATACTGCGGCACGCCGATCACCGCCATGCGGTCCTGCACCTGCTGCGGCAGGCAGCCGATGTGATAGGCCAGGATGCAGGTCAGCACCATCGCCACCGCCGCGCTGACCGTCCACGCCACATGGGTCCACGGGCTGCGTTTCCGCCGATACGGATCCGCCATCGACCGTTGGGAACCGGCCGGGAACTCCGGCAGTTTGGTCAGCGAACCGCCGAAGGGGATGTTCACTTTGACGCGGCCGTTGATGGCCCAGCCGTTGGCATCCAGGATCGGCCCCATGGTGCGCTGGCGCAGTTTGAGGGCGGCCAGCAGCATGGACGGCCCGGAAATGGCCAGCATGATCCCGATCAGGGCCGGCGGAATCCACAGCCCCAGACCAAAGAACTGCATGATGACCGAAGACACCGTGCCCAGCACCAAGCTCACCATGACCAGCATGCCCATGTCGAACTTCTTGGGTTCCGCCGGCTTGGGGTCCTCGGCCGAAGCCGCCATCTTGGCGTTGGCCTCGGCGTCGGCGGCGGCCGCGCGCTTGGCGATCATGTCGTCGATCATCTTGGCGAACTTCTTGTACGGCGAGAAGAACGCCTGGCGGATGCTGATCGGGTTGTCCACCACGCGGATGATGGTCGCGTCCCAGTCCTGGCCCTTGCGGTCGTAGAACACGCCGTTGCGCCCGGCCATCAGGTAGTCGCTGTCGCCGCCGCTGAACACGGCCACCACCGACATCTTGGCGCCATGGGGGCGGGTGCAGTCGCAATAGGCCAGGTAGCACTTGGACAAATGCGCCATGGAGGCGTGCTTGGCGGCGTCTTCCACGCGCAGCACCAGGTCGCACGAGCGGTTGTCCAGATACAGCGTGCCGGCCTGGAACGACGACCAGCGGTCGGGCGAATAAAAATCGTCGAAATTGGTGAAATTGTGCAGCAACCGGAAGAGGTCGCGGTTGAGGCGCACCAGTTTCTCCAGCTCGGCGATCTTGTTGAACTCCGCCTCGCTGGCCTTGTCTTGGGCGATCAGGGCATCCAACCCGGCCTTGGCGTTGGAGGCCAAAATGGCGCGCACGCGGTCCAGGCCCAGCGCGTCCACCTTGGTGGCGGGCTTGGCTCCGGCCCACACCATGTGGGCGGCCAACTTGGCCTTGATTTGCGCCCACTGGGCTTCGGCCAGGCTGTCCTGCTGCGCGCCGAAGATCGGGGCCACGGCGGCGGCGTCCATGGTGTCCTCGTGGAAGCGGCGGTCGTA
>CAZVNU010000297.1:0-3297 GCA_964628335.1 uncultured Phycisphaeraceae bacterium | reverse complement strand
ACGAGTTGCGCGAAATCGAGTGCCTGGTCGATGTGCTGCCCCGCGTCCACGGCTCGGCCCTGTTCACCCGCGGCGAAACCCAGGCCCTGGTCACCGCCACCCTTGGCACCGGCAAGGATGAGCAGATCGTCGACGGCCTGAATGACGAGTACGCCGAGAAGTTCTACCTGCACTACAACTTCCCCCCCTTCTCGGTGGGCGAAGCCAAGCGCATCACCGGCCCGGGCCGCCGCGAAATCGGCCACGGCAAGCTGGCAGAGCGCGCCTTGCTGCCGATCCTGCCCGATGTCGAGCAGTTCCCCTACACCGTGCGTTTGGTTTCCGACATTTTGGAATCCAACGGTTCGTCGTCGATGGCCTCGGCCTGCGGCGGCACCCTGGCGCTGATGGCGGCCGGCGTGCCGATCAAAGCCCCGGTGGCCGGCATCTCCATCGGCCTGATCAGCGCCGACAAAAAGGGCCAGAAGGAAGTTTATTTGACCGACATCCAGGGCGAAGAAGACCACTTCGGCGACATGGACTTCAAAGTCTGCGGCACCCGCGAGGGCATCACCGCCATCCAGGTGGACCTGAAAATCAAGGCCCTGACCTTGGCCCAGGTTGAAATGGCCTTCAAACTGGCCCGCGAAAACCGCATCCAGATCCTGGACTTCATCGAACAAGCCATCCCGGCGCCGCGCTCCGAGCTCTCGCAATACGCCCCGCGCATGCTGTGCACCAAGGTGCATCCCGAGAAGATCGGCAAGATCATCGGGCCCGGCGGCAAGATGATCCGCGCGCTGGAAGAAATGACCGGCGCCAAGATCGAAATCGAGGAGGATGGCACCATCTATGTCTCCGCCGTGGGCGCCGGCAAGGCCGAAGCCGCCGTGCGCGAGATCGAAAAGATCGGCGCGGAGTGCAAGGTCGGGGCCATCTACACCGGCCGCGTCACCAGCCTCAAGGACTTCGGCGCCTTCATCGAAGTCATCCCCGGCCAGGACGGCCTGTGCCATGTGTCGGAACTGACCGACTGCTATGTCGAAAAGGTTTCCGACATCCTGACCGTCGGCCAGGAAGTGCGCGTCAAAGTGCTGCTCATCGACGACCAGGGCCGTGTGAAGATCTCGCGCAAGGCCGCCATGAAGGACGAAGGCACCAGCGAAGACCCGGCCATCGTCGCCAAGCTGGAAGCCAAAAAAGCCGCCCGCAGCGGCGGCGGCTCCAGCCGCGAAGGCGGTTACCAGCGCCGCGAAAGCGCGCCTAAAGTAGAACCCGTGGCGGCCGACAATGAAAACATCGGCAACCAATGAGTCGTTGATTCATGCGTAAAAACAGGCACGGCGGCTATTCGCGGCTGAAGTAGAGATCGGGCAAGCTTCGCGCGCTGGCTGACCGGCGCGCGAGGCGTTGGCAACGCTTGGCCACCCTGCGCGGCATCATGGTCATCGGTTCCCAACACAACCGACTGACTATGATGCCGCGCATGCTTGCCCCCCGCCGCCTTCATTCTTGGTGCCGGCTTGCGTTGGTTGCCCCATTGTTCTTGGGGGCATGCGAACACCAGCCCACTCCGCCCATCGCGGCCCTTGCGGCCGTCGCCGGTGCACCGCCGGCGCAGGTGGCGCGGGCGGGCTATGTCGGCAGTGCGTCCTGCGCCGCTTGCCATCCCAAGGAAGCGGAAAAATTCGCCCAATCCGACCATCACAAAGCGATGGCCCTGCCCACCGCCCAAACGGTCAAGGGCGACTTCAAGCAGGTTGCGTTCACCCATTTGGGCGTGACCTCCCACTTTGACAGCCAAGACGGCAAGTACTTCGTCACCACCGAAGGGCCGGGCGGAAAAATGACGCGCTATGAAGTGGCCTACACCTTTGGTCATTTTCCCTTGCAGCAATATCTGGTGCACTTTCCCGGCGGGCGCTTGCAGTGCCTGCCGCTGGCCTATGACACCCGCGACAAAAAGGACGGCGGCCAGCGCTGGTTCCATCTGTATGGCGATGAAAAAATCGGCCATGACGATCCCTTGTTCTGGGCCGGCCCGATGCAAAATTGGAACCACATGTGCGCCGGCTGCCATTCCACCGCGCTGCAAAAAGGCTACGACGAAAAGACCGACAGTTTCAAGACCACCTGGACGGATGTCACTTTGTCCTGTGAATCCTGCCATGGCCCGGCCGCAGACCATTTGGCCTGGAGCCGCGATCCAAAAGCCGCCGCCGGCAACGCCCACGGTTTCGCCCAATCGGTGGTGGACCGCGACCGCCGCTGGTTGATGGACGCCACCACCGGCATTGCCAAGCGGCAAAGCCCGCCCCCCCCCGCGGCGCTGGTCGATACCTGCGCCAAATGCCATGCCCGCGCCGAAGTGCTGGATGAAGCCGCGCCACTGACCGCCCCGTTGGCGGACACGCGCCGGCCTTCGCTGCTGGAAGAAGGCCTGTACCACGGCACCGGCGAAATTCAGGATGAAGTTTACGAGTGGGGCTCGTTCAGCCAAAGCCGCATGCACCAGGCCGGGGTGACCTGCGCCGATTGCCATGATGCGCACAGCGGCAAAACCCGCATGCCGGGCAACCTGCTGTGCGCCCAATGCCACTTGCCCTCCAAATTCGACGTGCCGGCCCATCACCACCACCGCGCCGGAACCGCCGGTGCGCAGTGCGTCAACTGCCACATGCCCACCCACACCTACATGGGGGTGGATGTGCGCCGCGACCACGGCTTCCGGGTGCCGCGCCCGGATCTGACCGCCAAGTATGGCGCCGCCATCGCGCCCAACAGTTGCGCCGCCTGCCACGCCAAGCCGGTGGAAGACGCCGCCTGGGCCGCTGAAAAAGTCCTGCAATGGACCGGCGGCCGGCCGCCGCGCCCGTCTTTTGGCGATGCGCTGTGCGCCGCCCGCGCCAAAGAGCCCGGCGCCGGCGGGATGCTGGAACAGTTGATTCTTGACGCAACCGAACCGGCCGTGGCACGGGCAACGGCCCTGCAGATCCCGGGCGGCCAAATCACCGAGCCAGCGGTGCATGCGGGACTGGCGGACCAGAATCCCATCGTGCGCGCCGCGGCGGTCGCGGCGCTGACCGGAATGGATGCGCAAACGGCGCGCCTGCATGGCGGAACCGCCGCCCTGTCGGATCCCTCCAAACTGGTGCGCATCGCGGCGGCCCGTGCGCTGGCAGGTTGCCGGCCCGGGGAATTCTCCCCCGCCGACCGCCTCGCCCACGCCAAGGCCATGGCCGAACTCGTCGCCGCCGAGGAAGTGAATGCCGACCGGGCCAGCGCGAGCGTGCCCAGGTTCATTTGCGCGCTGGCCCG
>CAZVNU010000296.1:0-3302 GCA_964628335.1 uncultured Phycisphaeraceae bacterium | reverse complement strand
CCGCGCAACGTTTCGATGGCTAAAGACGGCCAGCATCATCAAATGGATGATGCTTTTGGCATCCACTTTTTGACCGTCTTTGACCAGAAAAATATCGCTGGCAAACGAACTGGCGGCATCCACCACCGACATCGCCGGGCGGGCATGCAGCCCCAGGCGGTTTTTGACGGTGACGGTGGCGCTGTGGGTGTCGGACATGGGGGAATTCTAGGGGGTATCCCACCGGCGGGGCGCCGGGGGCGCGAGCAAAGGCACGCAAAGGCGCGCGCAAAGGCGCGGCGCACGGGAATCAGGCGAAGCGGCCGGCCATCCAGCGCGAGATCGCGGTGTCGTATTCGGCGGTGCGGGTGTAGGCCGCCAATGCCAATTGCTTGCGGGTGGCCAAAGTGGTGGCGCCGGCGTTGGCCTTCATTTCGGTCTCGATCTTGGCGTATTGCGCCGGGGCGGTGACGATGGCGACGAAGCCGTGGTTCTTGGCCGCCGAGCGCACCATCGCCGGGCCGCCGATGTCGATGTTTTCAATGGCGTCCTCTTCGGTCACATCCGGCTTGGCCACGGTTTTTTCAAAGGGGTACAAATTGACGCACACCAAATCGATCGGCCCGATGCCATGCTTGGCCATGGCCGCCGCATGGTCGGCCTTGTCGCGCAAAGCCAGCAAGCCGCCGTGGATTTTGGGGTGCAGGGTCTTGACCCGGCCGTCCATCATTTCCGGGAAGCCGGTGATCTGGTCGATCGGGGTCACGGCCAGGCCGGCCTCCATCAGGGTCTTGGCGGTGCCGCCGGTGGAAATCAGCTTGACCCCGCGCGAGGCCAGAAACACCGCGAACGGCAGCAGGTCGGTTTTGTCGGAGACGGAAAGCAAAGCCGTGCGGATGGGAACAAGGTCAAGCATGGGTCGTGGGACGGCGACAGCCGGCAAAAAGGGGTAAAAAAGAGGCGGAAATTGTACTTTATTTCACCAACCCGTGGCTCACCGTCCACACATCTCCCGCCCCCATGGTGACGATCAGATCGCCGTCGCGGGTGGTTTCCTGCAACTGCTCGACGATCGCCCCCAGGGGCGACATGTGCAAGGCGGCCACGCCGCACTTGCGCAGGCGGGCGACCAGATCGCCGGCGGTGACCGCGCGGCGCTCCTGCTCGGAATCGCGGGAGAAGAAAATTTCCGGCACCACCACCACATCGGCGGCGCTGAAGGCGGAGGCGAATTCCTCCATCAAGAAGCGGGTGCGGCTGTGCTGGTGCGGCTGGAACACGCAGACCAGGCGCTTGGGCTTGTAGAACTGGCGCAAGGCGCGCAAAGTGGTGTCGATTTCGGTGGGGTGATGGCCGTAGTCGTCGATCACGGTGGCCGACCCGGCCACGCCGGGGCGCCCGATTTTCATTTGCCCCAAGCGCTGCATGCGTCGATCCAAACCGGCGAACGAAGTGATGGCCTTGGCAATGTCTTCCCAACTTGCGCCTGCCCGACGGGCGGTGACGGCGGCGCACGAGGCGTTGTAGGCGAAGTGATCGCCGGGCATCGGGCTCAGCCAGGCGCACACCTGCTTGCCGTGATCGAGCAACTGCACCCGCACGCCGTCTTCGCCATGCTGCACCACCACCTGCCAATCGGCCTGCGAGGCGAAGCCGATGGTCTCCACCTTGCAATCCAGGCCGGCGCAAATCTTGAAGCGGTGCGGCGATTCATGGTGGATCAGCAGCGAGCCCACCGCCGGGTCCTGCGGCAAACGGCGGGCGAAAAAAGCGAAGGCTTCGACGATTTCCTCGATGCCGCTGTACACATCCAGATGGTCCGCCTCCACATTCAAAATGATGGCGTGGGTGGGGTGGAAATTGTGGAAGGAACGGTCGAATTCACAGGCTTCGGCCAACAACAACTCGCCTTGGGGCTTGCCGCTGGTGCGGGCGCCGCCGCCGATCTGCGGGCAGTTGGCGCCCAGGATGAAGGATGGATCCAAACCGGCGGAAATCAAAATATGGGCCAGAATCGAGGTGGTGGTGCTCTTGCCGTGGGTGCCGGCAATCGCCACCCCGGTGCGCCCGCGCATCATGGCGCCAAGCAATTGGGCGTATTTGATGATCTCCAGGTTGCGCCTGCGGGCCTCGACCACTTCGGGATGGTCGCTTTTGATGGCGGCGGAAATCACCAGAATTTCAGTGCCCCACGGCAGGCTGGTTTCGGTCTGCTCCAACGCCACCTCGAAGCCCTCTTTCTGCAAGGCCGCCGCCGTCGGGCTGGCGCCCTTGTCCGAGCCGGTCACGGCCGCCCCGCGCTGCTTGGCCATGCGGGCCAGCCCCGACATGCCGCTGCCGCCGATGCCGGAAAAGTGCAGTTTGCGGCCAGCCAGGGACATGCCCTGGGTATGGTCGGCATCGAGGGAAATCAGGGGCGCGGGCGCGGGGTGGGACATGATGGATTCCGGGAGGGTCGGGTGCGCTTTGCGGAGCGCGATAAAGAGCAGTTTTCTTGGCGGGCCGGCGCCCGCACGAGGTTTGGCCGACCACGAAGGCAGGCAATTTTTCAGACAACGCAAAATGGGTTCGTTTGCCATGCCGTCTTCTTTGTGACGCAAGCCGAACAGATCGGCCAAAGCCGCCCCTCCCTTACACCAATTCCTTTTCCCCCAGCAAGGCGAAGCCGCGATTGGCCAGCAATTTGGCGGCCTCGCGGTTGTTGTGGGTGTGCAGCGCCAACACCGGCGCGCCGCGCGGGCGCACCATCAACGGATAGGCGTAATCAATGGAAATCTGCGCGGACATCAGGGCCTCGCACACACAGGCCAGGGTGTGGCCGGTTTCCATCTGCACCACCAGCACCTCGTTTTCGGCAAAGGGATATTCGTAGCGGAACAGCAGGCGGCGGGCCTGGGCGGCATCGCTGGTGAGCACCCGCACCACGGCATGGCCGGTGGCTTCCAAAATCGAGAAGCCGGACAGCGTCAAGGGCTGGTTGTCGAACACCTCGACCAGCGACAGCAAGCGGCCGACCCGGTTGTCCAAAAACACGCTGAACTGGATGTTGCGCGGCGCGGCGGCGTGCTCGGCCAGGGCCTGCGATTGCGGCTGGGGCAAGTCCAAGCCCTGCAAAGAGGAATCGCCAAGGTCGCGCTTCATCGGCTCGCGGATGCGGGTCTGGCCCGGCTGGGCGGCGTGCGCGGATTTGGGAAGCTTGGACATGGGGGGATTATCGTCCGTCAAGGCCATGTTTGCTCAATGGGGCCACGAGGGAAAAAGGGGTGCCCACTTGCGGGCATCCCTTTTCTGCGGACGGGGAGCATTTTTGGCGGGAAGTGAGG
>CAZVNU010000295.1:0-3312 GCA_964628335.1 uncultured Phycisphaeraceae bacterium | reverse complement strand
CAGGGGGACACCCTGCGCTCCACCGAGGACGAAACCTTCCGTGCCGACGGGGCTTGGTTCTATGCATTGGCCAGCGACCAAGACAACCGCAGCAGCGCGCAGGCGCGCGCCATGCAGGATTGGCGCTTGCCGCATTCCGATTGGCTGGTGTTCATCCGCAGCGAAGCCCAGCACGACAACCTGCGCGAATGGGAATGGCGGTTGGCCTCGTACACCGGCATGGGCTACACGCTCATGGACGATGAAAAATGGGAAGTGATCGGCCGGGGCGGCATCGGCGGCCGCTACGATTTCGGCACGGTCAATGAATTCACCCCCGAAGTGGTGGTCGGCGGCTCGGCCATCGGCTGGAAAATCGCCAAAAACCAGAAGGTGGTGGGTGAATGCCTGACCTATTTCAGCCTGAATGATGCCGATTCTTGGCGTTTTTCAGGCAAAGCCGAATGGCAAATCCAATTGTCGGCAGAACAAAAAACCATGCTCAAACTCGGGGTGCGCGATGAATATGAATCGCAGCGGCCGGTCAATCAGGACGGCCATGACCTGCACTACTATGTGGGCATCGGGGTGGAACTGTCGTAAGGAAACATGAAAAGTAGACGCGGCGGCCCGCCGCGTTCACGGGAAACGAAGTAAAAACAACGCCCGCTCCATCTGGAGCGGGCGTTGTTTTCAAATACATTTGCGGTGAACACGGCCAGCGTCCGCGTCTGCTTTTTCACCCCAATTTGCCGGCAGCAAAGGCATTCGCCGCAGCCACCGCTTCGGTGATTTTTGATGCGTCTTTGCCGCCGGCCTGCGCCGCATCCGGCTTGCCGCCGCCTTTGCCGCCCACCGGGGCGGCGGCGGCGTTGACCCATTCACCCGCCTTCAAGCCCTTGGCGATCAGTCCGGCGGGTACGGCGGCCGACAGGCCGACACGGCCTTCGCCATCGCCGATCAGGAGCACGGCGCATTCGGGCTTGCTCTTGCGCAAGACATCCATCGCGGCGCGCAGGCCTTCGCCGCCGGCGCCAGCCAGGTGGGCGACGACAAAGGCGCCAGTGGCCGACTCCGCGATGTCGCGGGCTTGTTCGACCGCCTTGCCGGCCGCTTCTTTGGCGGCGGCTTTTTCCAGTTCTTTCACCTTCTCTTGCAACGCGGCGGCGCCTTCGCGCAACTGCGCTTTGGCGGCCATCGGAATGGTGGCCGCACCGATGGCATCCAAGGCCGCCACGGCTGCCGCCTTGATGGCGCCGGCTTCGGTCAATTTCTGCGCGCCTTGCACCTGGGCCACCAGACGCTCGCCCTCGGCCTGTGCGGCTTGGGCGGCCCCGCCGGTCAGGGCGGTCACGCGGCGCACGCCCTTGGCCACCGCTTCTTCGCCGATGAGGGTGAACAATTGCGCTTCACCCAGCGATTTCAAATGCACACCGCCGCAGAACTCGGTGCTGTTGGCGATCCACTTGGGGTTGGTCGGGTCGTTGAGCAAATCCTCCACGCTGGCGCCGATGGAGACCACCCGCACTTGCGCCGGGTATTTCTCGCCGAACACCGCGCGCAGGCCGGCTATTTTCAGGGCTTCTTCCTGCGGCACCACCTGCCAATCGACTTTCAGGTTTTTCTGAATGTCGGCATTCACTTGGGCCTCCACCGCCGCCACCTGCTCGCCGGTCAGGGCGCCGGGATTGGAGAAGTCGAAGCGCAAGCGCTCGTCGTTGACCAACGAGCCTTTCTGCGCCGTCTCGGCATTGACGCAATCGCGCAGGGCGCGGTTCATCACATGGGTCAGGGTGTGGTTGGCGCAAATCTTGCCGCGGCGTTCCTTGTCCACCACGGCGGCGACTTGTGCCACACCGCTCTTGACCGCGCCGCCTTGCGCGTGGCCAAGGTGGAAGAACACCTCGCCCACGCGCTGGGTGTCATGGATGCGGATGCGCGCGCCGGCGATCATCAGCACGCCGGTGTCGCCGACCTGGCCGCCGGATTCGCCGTAAAACGGCGTGGTGTCCAGCACCACGGCCACACTGTCGCCGGCCTTGGCCTCGGCCGCTTGGCGGTAGACGCCTTCGGCGGAAAGCGTGAACACTTGCACCTGTTGCGGGGCGGGGCCGACTTCGACTTCGGTGTAGCCGGTGAAGTTCGTGGCTTTCAGTGCAAGTTGTTGGCTCAAATCGTTGAGGGATTTCACGGCATCGGCGCCGCCTTTTTCGCCGCGCGAGAGTTCGCGGGCAGCTTCCATCGCCACTTCAAAGCCCTTTTCATCCACGCTCATGCCGCGCTCCTGGGCCATGAGTTGGGTCAGGCCGATGGGGAAGCCGTAGGTGTCGTGGAGTTTGAAGGCATCCTGCCCGCCGATGACGGAGCCCTTGGCGGCCTTGGCCGCTTCTTCAAACAGCACAATGCCGCGCTCGAGCGTCTTGCGGAACGAGACTTCCTCTTCCTGCAACTCCACTTCAATTTGCGCCTGTTTGGCTTTGAGTTCGGGGAAGAATTCACCGAAGTTGGCGACCACGGTGGCGACCAACTTGTAAAAGAAGGGCTCGGTCGCCCCCAGGTTCTGGTGGCCATAGCGCACCGCGCGGCGCAGGATGGAGCGCAGCACATATTCGCGGCCACTGTTGCCGCAATGCGCGCCGTCGGCCAACGCGAACGACAGGGTGCGGATGTGGTCGGCGATCACGCGGTAGGCGATGTCTTTGCCATCGACCAAGATGCCGGTGTACGCGGGCGCGCCGGTGATCTGTTGGATGGCGGCAAAGATCGGCGTGAACAGATCGGAATCATAATTGCTGTTTTTGCCCTGCAAAATCCGGGTGATGCGCTCCAGGCCCATGCCGGTGTCGACATGTTTGGCCGGCAGCGATTGCAGCGACCCGTCCTGGTTGCGATTGAACTGGATGAACACGTTGTTCCAGATTTCAATCACATCCGGGTTGGACGCATTGACGAATTGGGCGCCGGATTTGTCCACGCTGCCATCGGCATTGGACAGACCGTTGTAGTGAATCTCGGTGCACGGGCCGCACGGGCCGGTGTCGCCCATTTCCCAGAAATTGTCCTTTTTGTTTCCCTTGTGCACGCGCTCGGGCGGCAGCACCTTGAGCCACAGATCGCGGGTTTCCAAATCTTCTTCCAAACCTTGAGCGGCATCGCCCTCGAAGTAGGTGGCGTGCAGACGCTCGGGGTCCAGACCCCAGACCTTGGTCAAAAGTTCCCACGACCAGTTCACGGCATCTTGCTTGAAGTAGTCGCCAAACGACCAGTTGCCCAGCATTTCAAAGAAGGTGTGGTGGCGCGCGGTGTAGCCCACGTTCTCCAGGTCGTTGTGCT
>CAZVNU010000294.1:0-3322 GCA_964628335.1 uncultured Phycisphaeraceae bacterium | reverse complement strand
CCAGAAGTTCAAAAACAGCCGAATTTATGGGAAATTTGACCGGACACTACTGACTTTTAACTGGATTTTTGGTTCAAAATCGCACCGCAGGAGGGTTGCCGCTTACCCAAACTCTTCGTGTGTTGTCTTCCAACGATACAAAAAACTGGCGTGAGATTTGGCGAAATTCTCAAGATCCGCTTCCCTCTCAGTGGGCAATTCCATTGATTGATTCTGAAATAAAAGCGCGATATTTGCGGTTTGAACTTCGCGATACAAAGGCGTTAACCCTCCGCCGCATCGAAGTCTGGAGCCGTGATGGTATGACGCCATTGCCGGTGAAGACCGATGGCGCAATTGCGCCTGCGAAGGACAAACCGATTTTCGGTAAGTGAACCGCTCCATTTTCAGGCGATGCGCGTTGCGTTGCCTCGTATTTTCGTCACGAAAGAGCGAAATTTATAAAAAGGATCCCGTTATGGCAAAAGGGAAAGAATGCCCATCTTGTGGGAATGCCACATTCCATGACCAAGATAGTGGCGCCTACAAATGCAGTGATACTGCCTGTGGTGCTGTTGGATGGTCGTGGCAAGATGGCAACATCGGCAAGAATTTGTACAAAGGGAAAAAATGTCCCCACTGCGGGAACCAAACTCTTCATCAAGTTGCAACGCTTGAAACCGGTCAATATGTCAGGCGCTGCGGAACTTGTGATTACAGCCTGATTGAAAAACCGTGAGATGTTGTCCTCTTCATGTAAGGCGCGTGTCTTGCATTGCCAAACTTGCTGGCGCAAAAGCAAGCACCTATGGAATGGAGCAAATATGTCGAAAGCGTACAAGGTCACGATTGATGGTTTGGCGATTCAAATTCCTTTGACAGATGCCACATGGTCACATTTCACGGAGCAGTTTCCGGACAACACCGAACCGCAACAGAAAAGGCGTCGCACTCTTCGAAACATTGTGGTTGAAGCGTACAAGAAGGGTCGGCAAGATGGAGTAAATGGGAAAACATCCGCCTCCAAGCCTTGATTCCTGTTCCATCGTTTGTAGTCGCGCCATTTTTGCCCGCCCTCTTCTGGGAGGGGTTTTTCTTCACCAACTCCCCACGGGTTCCGGTACTTTCAGCGCCTTTCCCAAAACCCAACCTCGACGGTTTATCCTGCGAGAGTCCGCGACCGCGTTGCGGTCGTTGTCGTTTACATCCCGTACCCAGGGTCTCGCCTGCGCTGCGCTGCGGCGCGACCCTGGGCTAAATTCCGCGTCGCCGTTGGCGACCGGCATCGGCAACCGGCACTGCGACCGGCATGTTCACACCGCCCCCTCAATCCCACACGAACTGCTCGTCCCACGCCACGGCGTGTTTGCGGAGCATCTCGCGGTATTCATCCTGGAACGACACCTTCTTGCCGTGGTGATGTTCCTCCTGGTTGTCGATGTAGCGCGTCACCATCTCAAGGTTCGATTTGCTCACGCTGAACACGCCGTAGCCGGCCTGCCAGTAGAACTCCTTGTTTCCCTTGCCGCGCATCCAGTCGGTGGAATTGCGCTTGAGTTCCTTCACCAAATCAGCGACGCAAACCGTGCGGGCTTGGCCGACCAGCAGGTGAACATGGTCCTCCACGCCGCCCACGCACAAGGGCATGCACTCGAGCGTGCGCGCGATGCCACCGAGGTACGCGTGCGTGTCGGCGCGCAGGGACGCGTCAGCGAGAAAAGGCGCGCGGTTCTTCGTCGAGAACACGACATGCGCAAAGCAGGCGGCAAGGGATTGGGGCATGGCGGGAGGATAGCCGGTGCATCCGCGACCGCGTTGCGGTCGTTGTCGTTTACATCCCGTACCCAGGGTCTCGCCTGCGCTCCGCTCCGGCGCGACCCTGGGCTAAATTCCGCGTCGCCTTTGGCGACCAAGCCAACGCGGGCACAGGCGAATTTCATCCGCCTTACCCCAGCACCAGCGTCAACACACCGATCTCCGCCGGTGCGTTCACCCGCAGCGGGAACCAATGGCCCACGCCGTTGGACACCACCAAACTGGCGTTGTTTTTGCGGTACAAGCCGCTCCAATAATTGAACATCACCGGGCCGGCGCCCAGATTCTCGGTCAGCATCAATTGGCCGCCGTGGCTGTGGCCGGCAAACATCAGCGGGAAACCCGCCTCGGCCGCCGCGTCAAAGGCGTCGGGGTGGTGCATCAGCAGAATGGGGAAGGCGCCGCCGTCGCGGCCAACCGCCGCCTGTGCCACCGCCGCCGCATGCGATGCGGGCTTGAAGGACCAGCCGCCGCCAATCACCTGTACCGCTTGGTTGCGCAAGCTCAGGAGGCGGCTCTCGCCCTCTACCAACCAATGGAAGCCGCGGGCCTTGACCGCTTGGCGCAAAGCAGACACATCGTCGATGCGGTCATGGTTGCCCTCGCACAAGCACAGGGGCGCGATGGCGCTCAGCTTTTCGCAAAAGCCCAGCGCCGCCGGCAGGTCGGCATTGCTGTGGTCAATCAAATCGCCGGTGAACACGATCAGCTCCGGTTGCTCTTGCGCCACGGCGGTGGCGATGGCCGCCAGATTTTCCGCCGGGGTGAAGCCGCCGACATGGGTGTCGCTGACATGCACGATGCGCAAGCCCGCCAAGGCGGCGGGCAGGCCCGGCACCGGAACATCCAACCGGCGCCGGCGGAAACTCCACGCCTGCGCCACCCCCACCCCGGCCGCCGCGTAGGTGGCGGCCAGCGGCGCGATGGCCAAACCGGTGGTCAGCAGTTGGCGGCGGGTCCAAGCCGGGGCATGGACCGGGACGGGATGCGCGGCGCCGGCCTGCGGTGCCCCGGCGGATCGGCCTTTGGCCGCAGCCCGCACATGCCTGAACGCCCGGTAGCGGCGTGCCACATCGGCGCCGGCAAAACACAACAGGCAGGGCGCGATGCCAAAGGGCACCCCCAGGATGCACCAAATCATGCCCAGCGCGGTCAGCGGCCGCACCTTGGGCAGCCAGCCCATGCGCGAGGCGATGAACCAACCCAAGGAAAGCCCGATGCCGGCCACCGCCGCCACCAGCACGGCGCGCCAGCGGCCCTTGGGGATATGCCGCCACACCCGCCGCAGCCACCAAAGGGACAGCAGGCATTCCAAGGCCAGAACGGTCATCAGGATCCAGAAGAACAGCATGGGGGAAGGATAGTTGCAAAACGGGCCGGTTTCCGCCGGCTGCGCGCGGCGCCGCGTCCGCCGGCCGTTAGCATCCCGCCATGCCTGAACTCCCCGAAGTCGAAACCGTTTGCCGCGGCCTGGCCCCGCGTTTGGCCGGCGCGACCGTCACCCAAGCAACCGTGCGCGAGCCGCGCC
>CAZVNU010000293.1:0-3330 GCA_964628335.1 uncultured Phycisphaeraceae bacterium | reverse complement strand
GCGTGCCAGCGTCCCCTCCCTGACGGTCGGGGTTCCTTGACCCGCCAGCCCTGAGACAAAACACCGTCTATAAATGGATTTTTGAGGCTTGCCTTAGAATTTCGTTGCTTTCTGAAATCACATCCTTCTAGGTCGGCTAAAGCCGACCCTCCCCACACCCATGTCCGCCACCCCTGCTAAGCCCTTGGCCGTCGAAGCCCGCAACCTGGTGGTGCGCCGCGGGTCGGCCATCACGGTCAACGGGCTCTCCTGCCAATTGCGCCAAGGCGAATTGACCGCCCTGCTTGGCCCCAACGGCTGCGGCAAAACCACCTTTGCCCGCTGCCTGCTTGGCCTGTCTTTTTTCGGACCCGAGGGTTCGCTGTCGGTGCTGGGCCACGCATTGGGCTCTTGCGACATGCGCATCTTGCGCAAAAAAATCGGTCTGGTCAGCCCCACCAACGGGCCGGAGGGACAGGCCATGGGCTGTTCGTGCGACGCCGAGTTGTCCGCCCTTGAGGCCGTGTGCACCGGCTTTTTCGGCACCATCGGCTTGTATGAAGTGCCCACCGAATCGCAACGCGCCCATGCCATGCAACTGTTGGAAAATTGCGGCCTGGCCCACCGCGCGAAAGTCGCGTTGTTCGCCCTCTCCAGCGGCGAGCAGCGCAAATGTTTGATTGCCCGCGCCCTGGCCCAGCAGCCGGAACTTTTGATTTTGGACGAGCCCACCGCCGGCCTCGATCTGCGCGCCCGCGAGCAGGTGCTGGCCACCGTGGAAAAAATCCTGGCCGCACCCAAGCCGCCGGCCGTGCTCATGATCACCCACCACCTTGAAGAGCTCACCCGCTCCACCCGCCATGTGATCATCATGCGCCAGGGCAGCGTGCTGGCCGAGGGTCCGCCCGATGCCGTGCTCACCCCCGAAAATCTGTCGCGTGCCTTCAACTGCAAAGTCTCGGTGCGCCGCGCCTCGGGGCGCTTCTATGCCGAAGTGCTGCCCGAAGCCTGGCTCGATTTCGCCTGACCCCACGCCCATGCCCCACGCCGTCTCTTTGCAATGCCTGATTGGGTCCGCCGCCGCACTGGCCGTGCTGACGGCCGGCTGCGCATCCACCAAGCACCCCCATGGCATGGACCGGGCGCCGGCCTCCAGCGTGGCGCAAATCACCGCCAGTCCGCAGGCGGATGACACCCGGCAACTCTGGGCCGACCTGTGGCGCACCCCGCTGGCCGCCCCGGTGGAAGACCCCAAAGACGCCGCCTATCTTGGCGCGCCAAGTTGGCCCGCCCGCCTGCTGGCCTGCCAATTGCCCCTCAATGTCGCCACCGACCGGGCGTGGGCATTGACCGATGAAAACCTGCTGCCCCCCGCCACCCGCGCACTGTGGCATGCCAACGGCCTGCGGCTGGGCGTGTTGTCGGAAGCCAAGTGGGAAGCCTTCCGCCAAGCCCTCAACGGCCAGGAAAAAAATGCGCCCCGCCACCAAGGCGTGATGGCCCAAAAGCTGGTCACCTTCACCCTGCGCCCCTTTGCCGAGCCGCTGCACAAAGGCCATGGCCTGCCGACCCGCACCGCCTTGGCCTTGGACACCACCCTGCCCCCTTTCGCCCCCGCCGTGCGCCCGTTGGCCGTGGCTTTTGGCGACCGGATGCAATTGCTGGTGCAGGGAGATTTCCAGGACAAAACCCTGGCCGGGCTCGCCTTCATCCCGCACCTGCACCACCCCGACTATTTCTTTGGCGGCATCGAGCCGCCCAAAGCATGGGAAAAAGAAGCCCAAGGCCTGCAACTCACCGAATTGACCACCCCCAAGTGGCAGCCCAAACCCGGTCAACTGCTGGTGATCGGCCTGTGGTGGCCGTGGAAAGTGGACCCCGCAAAAATCGAAGCTGAAAAAATCGCGGCTGCGAAAGCCGAGGCTCAAGCAGCCGAAGCCAAAACCGCCAACTCGGCTGCGGAACAGCCACCGGCAAAACCCCTGGCAACCACCCTTGCAAAACCGCTTGAAAAACCGCTTGATGGCGCCGAGAAAAAGCAGACGACCACGCCCGCAGACGACCTGGTGCTTTCGCCCACGGCGCCCCCCCTCTTGCCCTCGCTTGGCCGCGCCCTGTTCACCGCCCAAAATGGCGAGGGGGATTACCAGGTGTTGTTGGTGGTGGGGGTGAAGTAGAGGGAATTGGGAATGTGGGAAAGCGCAATCTTTACCTTTGACGCAATTTGATTAGACTGCGAAACATGGCCCTGCACAAACGCTATTTGGACATGCTGGATAGCCATGGCGCACTGACCGTGCTCTATAGCGTGGGGTTGGGGTTCAAAAACAACATTGGGTGGTTTTGGCACGCACTGGAGCATTACCCGGTCGCAGGCGGGCGCCTCTTTTCGCCCTTGAAGAACGTGAGTGAATCCCCTGCCCCCGGCGGCGGGCGGTTGTTTCGCTGGCGCGATCGGACCGGCGCCCAAGGGCAATGGCTCATGGCGCCCGGCACATCCGCGTGGGGCGAGCGCGCGGCGTTTCCCCACCGGCATCTGGCATGGTGGGTGGAGGCCGCCGGCCTGCAGATGACGCAGACCGCCGAATCAGCCACCGGAACGCGCACATCGACCGGGTGGGGTTATGCCGACCGCGTGCGGATGCGCGCCACCCCGCGCGCCGTGGGTCTCAAACAGTTGCGCTTTGGCCGGTTTTGCAACGCGCACGGACACTGCCTGGTGCTCAACCAAGTGACGCTCAAGGACCGGGTGACTCACGGGGCTTGGCTGGTGTCTGGCAACCACGGCGTGCGTGAAATGCCGTGGACCCTGACCGATTGGGAAACACCCTTCACCGTGGACGGACAACCCGCGCAGGCAACCCTCAGCCGTGAATTGCACCACGGACCGGCCATCGACACCTCGCGCAGCGGAAGTTGGGTGCAATGGCAAGTCCTGCGTCTGCTGGCGGGAGATCTGCATGAACGCCGGGCGGTGGCCACCCTGGCATGGGGCGGCGACCTTTATCACGGCGTGTGGGAGGATGTGCATGTCGCCTAATGCCACGAACGCGCCAAGCCTCCGCATGAAACTCGCCGTGGCCCTTGGCGCCGGCATGGTGTGGGCAGCCGCGTTCTCACTGGTGGCATGGGGCACCTCTTTTCTGCCGGCCCATGGGGTGATGTTGCCGGCTGATGCCTGGGTGAAACCCCAGGTTGCCTGGGCTCCCGTTTATTTCCTGGCTTATTTCGCCGCCTTGCCGGCAATCTTTCGCACCGCCTCGGCCCGCGCGTTCTTGCGCCTGTTGCTGGCGGTGGGGCTGGCCAGCGTTTTGGCATTCCTTTGCTACGGCTTGTTCCCCACGCGGTTTG
>CAZVNU010000292.1:1238-3342 GCA_964628335.1 uncultured Phycisphaeraceae bacterium | reverse complement strand
GCGGCGGCTTCGGCCTGCTTCTTGGCCATTTCAGCCTGTTGCTTGGCCTGCATGGCGGCCTGGAAATCCTCGAAGGTCTTCTTGCGCTGCTCTTCGTTCAAGCGGCCGGGCTCACCTTTGACCGAAGCGCGGATGCCTTCGGCGAACACATCGGCGTTCACCTTCATCTCGTCGCGCTTGGCCGAGGCGCCCATCAGCAGGCCCTGGGCGTAGCTGGAATCCTCACCCTTGAGGCCGGCCTGGAAACCCTTGATGAAAGCTTCGGCTTCCACCTTGTTGTCGGGGTCTTGGGCGAAGCGCTGGGCCTGCATGAAGCCCACGGCGTAGGCAAAGCGGTCGTCAAGCGAGGCGAAGCCGAAATTGGCATCGGCGGGGGCGGCCGGAGCGGCGGCGGCAACGGGGTCAACCCCGGCTTTTTCCTGCTGGGCCTGAAGCACGGCGATGCCGCCCACGGAGACGGCGGCGCAGGCGAGGAAGGCGAACAGATAGTGAGCGGTCTTCATGCGTGATTCCAAAGAAAGGATGGATCCAAAGTGAATCCGAAAAAAGGAAGAATGCCCCGGCGGGCAAGTTCGGGAGCATAACGGCACCCCAACTTAAAAGCGAGTGAACGGGGCGCTGAAAATCCGCCGTACAATCCGCCATTGCCGCCCGGCCTGATAAGCACCGCCTTCCCGCCCCCTTTTTTTCATTTTTCGCGCCATGAAGATCGCCCTTGCCGCCGACCACGGGGGTTTCGCCCTCAAAGCCCCCATCGCCGACCACTTGCGCAAGCTCGGGCATGAGGTCCTGGATCTTGGCACCGACTCGGCGGCGGCCTGCGATTACCCTGATTTCGCCTTCGCCGTGGCCGATGCCCTGGCCGCCGGCCGGGCGCAAAAAGGCATCGTCATCTGCGGCTCGGGCGCCGGGGCCTGCATCGCGGCCAACAAGGTCAAAGGCGCGCGCGCCTGCCTGTGCCACGACACCTACAGCGCCCACCAGGCGGTGGAGCATGACGACATGAACATCCTGTGCCTGGGCGCCCGCATCGTCGGCGGCGCGCTGGCGGAGGAATTGGTGACGGCCTTCGTGCAGGCGCAATTCAGCGGCGAAGAGCGGCACTTGCGCCGGTTGAACAAGGTGCTGGCGCGGGATAAATAAAACCGGGAACACAAGGGGTGCCACGGACAGCGAAGTCGTCCGTGAGTTTTTGCGATGAACACCTCAATCGCACGGACGACTTCGCTGTCCGTGGCACCCGATCGCCCCCCCCGTTACTTCAACCCTTCCACCACTTCGATCAACGCCAGCAAGGTCATCGCCGCCGGCTGGGTGTCAAGGCGCGTGTCCCACGGCGCGCTGCGCACGCCGCCGACGGCCGCGCCGGGATTGCGGGTGGCGAAGCATGAGGCCGGCGTCTCGATCAATTGCGCCATGAAGCGCGCGCCCCGGCTGATGCCGCGCAGGTGGCCGGGGCGTTGCTCGGCCGTGATGGCCTGCGGCTCGCGCAGCAGTTCGCCCCACAAGGCCATCACAAAGGCGCCATGCCAGGTCGGCAACGGCAAGCCGGCCTCATTGAACGCAAAGCCGCCCACGCCGTCGGCGGGGCCATTGGCCGGGGCGCGACTGATTTGCTTCAATCGCAGGGTTTCCAAGGCCTGACCCAAATGATTCATGCGGTCGGCGTGCACGGTCTTGGCTTTGATCGGATCTTTGTCCGCCGCCGCCAGCGGCAAGCCGGCGCGCTGCTGGGCCATCGCCACCCAATAGGCGGCCTCGGGCGAGGCCAAGCCTTCCGGATGGGAAAAGATGCGGTCGAGTTGGCGGCGCACCAGGACTTCCGCCTTGGCATCGCGGGTGCGCTCATACCAAGCAGCCAACGCGCAGGTGATGATGGCGCTGGTGGTGCGGCCCACCGGCTTGCTCACCACCGCGCCATCCACCGCGCCGGCCGAAGTCGTTTTCAAGGCATAGCCGTCGGTGCCGGCATCCAGGGCCATCAGATCGGCGGCCAGGCGGTCGCGCCAATCGCGGTCGGTGCCGCCGGGGGCATCGGTCAGGGTCAGCAGCAAGAAGGCGGCGGCCAACGGCTGCGGCGCCGCGGTGGGATCCGACACTTCGG
>CAZVNU010000292.1:0-1228 GCA_964628335.1 uncultured Phycisphaeraceae bacterium | reverse complement strand
CGCCAGGGCCGAGGCCGACTTGAGGCATTGCACCGCCAGCGGATCTTTGGCGTCGGCCGCAAAACGCAACGCCGACAGCCGCATCAAGGCATACGCCGCCAAGGCGGTTTCGGAAGGGGCCGCCACCGTGGGCTGCCAGGCATCCTCAGCCGGGCGGTAGCCGCCGCGCAAGCTGCCGTTGTCCGTCACTTTGGTCAGCAAATGGGTGGCGGTGCGGTCGGCCAAAATCCTCAGGGTGGGCACCGTGATGGCGTTTTCCGGCACCAGCATGGCGCCGCGCACCAGGGTCATCGGCGGCAAGGCCGGGCGCGGGCGCACCACATGGAACACTTCAAAGGTGTGCAGCCGCGCGCCGCCGGGCCGGCCCATTTTCTTGATGTCAGCGCCGGCGATTTTTTGCGCCGCCAGCAAATGGCGCAGGGTGGCGTCCTGCCCGGTGCCTTCGGCCAATTCGGTGCCCGGCCAGGCCAGACTGGGGGCCCCGGCCTGATCCCCCGGCGCGGACAGCGCCAGCCCGTGCCAAGCCGGCATCACTTGGGCAAACACCTCCGGCCCGCCCACCTGCCCTTCGGGGGCCAGCAGCACCGGCGCGGGCGCATGGCCCACCTGCACATCCACGCACAGCACTTTACTCATGGTGGTCAACAGATTCTTGTCCGATGAAGACTCGCTCAATTTGCCCTCGGTCCGCAAAAAAGCCGCGCCGACGGCCTGTTTGAGCAAGGGCACCACATCCACCGGTCCGGCGGCCCGGCCGGCCAGCATTGCCGGCAAATCGGCGCGCACTGCCGAGCCGCGCCCCATTTCCACCCCCTCCAACCGCAGCGTGACCACCACGCCCAACGCCTGATCGGCCCACAATTGGGCCGCGTGGTCCTGGGGCACCTGCCCGATCATCAGCCAGCCCTCGACCAAGGCGTGCAACCGCTTGGCGTCGGCCTCGCTGACCGCCGGCGCGCTGGCCGGGGCGGACAGGGGCGCCGCCGCCGACGGGGCCGCTCCGGCCGACGCGCCAAGGACCAGGGCGGACGACAGGACGCAGGCGGAAGCAGGATTGAGCATGGGGCAATCTTGAGACTTAGGTTCTGGCATAAGGAAGACGCAGAATACCTGACCCCGAAAATCCCCGCTAAAATGGCCGCCTTCCCATTTTCCTCCCCCACATACCCGAGGCCCCATGTCCACCTGCTGCTCGTCCACCTGCTCCACCAAAGCCCCCCTGCGCGTC
>CAZVNU010000291.1:0-3343 GCA_964628335.1 uncultured Phycisphaeraceae bacterium | reverse complement strand
CGCGGCATGACGCGCCGAAGGTCGTGGCGGGGTTCCTTGACCCGCCAGCCCTGCGTCCTCCCCCTCTTCTTGTTTTGGGGGATTCGCGTCCACGGGTTCCGGCCCCTTCAGGGCCTTCACCCGTGGCTATCAGCCCGCGCGCCTTCGGCGCTTTCAGCAGCCGTTTGCACCTTCGGCGCAAACGGCGACCGCCCAACCCGAGTTGTGGGTCATGGTGAGGTTGATTGGACGCTTACCCTCCACCCGGCCTCCCTGCCGGGTGGTTTTTTGAAAAAAATAAAACCTTTTAGTCTTGTTTTGTTATCCTAGCCCCACCTCCTATTCCGGTAACCCGCATGAAGACCTCCCCAGCCCGGCGCGGACTCCTCGTGGTGGCAGGCCTGATCGGCGCCATCCTGACCGCCTGGGCCCTGACCGCCCTGCTCAACCGGCCGCGCGATGCCGAATTTCCCGGACCTTTGCCGGCTCCGCCGGGCGAGGCCAGGTTTCCCGTGACCTTCACGCCGCGCGCCGGGGCGCCGCAGGTGGCGGTCGGCACCCACCCGATATCGGGCGAACCCTTGGCCGCCTCATGCACCACCTGCCACGCCACCCGCGAGCCGGATGCTTCGCACGGGGCGGGCAACCTGCCCAAGGCATTCCACCAGGACCTGAAGTTTTCGCACGGGCAACTGGCCTGCCTGGCCTGCCACGACGGCGACAACTACGACCAATTGCACCTGGCCGACGGCAAGGGCGTGGCCTTTCCGGACGCCATGCAGTTGTGCGCCCAATGCCATTCGAAGCAGAAGGAGGCCTTCGACCATGGCGCGCACGGCGGGATGAGCGGCCATTGGGATTTGTCGCGCGGCCCGCGCACCCGCCACGCCTGCACGGACTGCCACGACCCGCACGCGCCGCAATTCCCGCGCATGCAGCCTTCGTTCAAGCCGCGCGACCGCTTCCTGTGGGATGCCCCGAAGCACGACGCGCACCCCGCCCCCGCCGCCGGAGAACCCCATGAATGAACCCAAGGACACCTCCAAGAAACTCGTCTCCCTGCCGGTGCTGGGCGATGTTTCGCGCCGCGACGCGCTGAAGGCCGTGGGCATCGGCCTGGGCTTGGCGGCCTTCGCCAAGGCCGCGCATCCCATCTACGAGGCGGTGACGGACCAAAGCCCGCAGGAGTTCCTGCAGAAGCACTACAAGGAACTGAACGAGGCCGAGCGCGCCACCGTCATCGCGCGGCTGGAGGCCGAGGCCAAGGAGAAGTACGGCGTCAATGTGAGCATCAAGGACCCGCTGCCCATCCCCGGCACCAAGTTCGGCTACGCCATCAACCTCTCCAAGTGCAACGGCAACGGCGAATGCATGCGCGCCTGCCACAAGGAGAACAACCACGACCGCGACACCAACCAGTCCTACATCCGCGTCATCGAGATGGAGCAGGGCTCGATGGACATGGAGAAGGGCAACACCACCTTCACCCACGCCGTGCCGGCGCCGGGCAAGTTCTATCTGCCGGTGCAGTGCCAGCAGTGCGACAACCCGCCGTGCGTCAAGGTCTGCCCGGTCGAGGCGACCTGGAAGGAGAAGGACGGCATCGTGGTGGTGGATTACAACTGGTGCATCGGCTGCCGCTACTGCGAGGCGGCCTGCCCCTATCACGCGCGCCGCTTCAACTGGAAGGCGCCGACCATCCCCGCCGCCGAGATCAATCCGGACCAAGGCTACCTCTCCAACCGCGTCCGACCGCAGGGCGTGATGGAGAAGTGCCACTTCTGCCTGCACCGCACCCGCGAGGGCAGGTTGCCCGCCTGCCTGGAGGCCTGCCCGACCGGCGCCCGCGTGTTCGGCAACCTGCTCGATCCGAACAGCGACATTCGCTGGGTGCTGGCGAACAAGCGGATCTGGATCCTCAAGGAGGAGACGGGGACCAAGCCCTCGTTCTTCTACTTCTTCGACGCCTGAAACGAGACTCCCATGGACCACGACCCTCCCACCCCCTCCGGCGCCCTGCTGGAAACCGCCAAGCACCGGCACTTCACCACCTACCCGCACTTCATCCTGCGCGGCTGGAAGGAAACCCTCAACGGCGGCCCTTGGTACTTCGCCTGGATGATCGCGCTGTCGGCCGTCGCCCTGGTCGGCTTGTCGGCCTGGGCCCACCAGGTCAGGGACGGCATGATCGCCACCAACATGACCGACCATGTGTCATGGGGCCTGTACATCGCCAATTTCACCTTCATCGTCGGCCTGGCGGCGGGGGGGGTGATGATGGTCATTCCCGCCTACCTGTACCACGACAGGAAGATGCACGATGTGGTCATCATCGGCGAGATGCTGGCCATCGCGGCCATCTTCATGTGCCTCCTGTTCGTGACGGTGGACCTCGGCCGGCCGGACCGCTTCTGGCACCTGATGCCGGGCCTTGGCCGCTTCAACTTCCCCATCTCGATGCTGACCTGGGATGTGATCGTCCTCAACGGCTACCTGCTCATCAACCTGCATGTGGTGGGCTACCTGCTCTACACCCGCTTCCAGGGGCGCGTGCCCAACCCCAAGTTCTACCTGCCGGTGGTGTTCATCTCCATCGTGTGGGCCGTGTCCATCCACACCGTGACGGCCTTCCTCTACTGCGGCCTGGGCAGCCGTCCGTTCTGGAACTCGGCCCTGTTGGCGCCGCGCTTCCTGGCCTCGGCCTTCGTCGCCGGGCCGGCCTTCATCGTGGTCACGCTGCACCTCCTGCGCCGCCTGACCGACCTGCCCATCGCCGGGGCCGCCATCGAAACCCTGCTGAAGATCATGCGCGTCACGCTGCTGGTCAACTTCGTGATGGTCATCTCGGAATTGTTCACCGAAATGTATTCCGGCTCCGCCCACACCGCCAGCGCCCATTACCTGTTCTTCGGCCTGCACGGCAAGCACGGCCTGGTGCCGTGGATCTGGTCGGCCATCGCGATGAATGTCTGCGCCGGCTGCCTGCTGCTCACCCCGCGCTGGATGGACAAGACCTGGGCCGTCATCACCGCCTGCGCGCTGTGCTTCGTCGGCGCCTGGATCGAGAAGGGCATGGGCCTCATCGTGCCGGGATTCATCCCCAGCACCCTGCACGAGATCGTCGAATACTCGCCCAGCCTGACCGAATGGAAGGTCACCGCCGGCATCTGGGCCTTCGGCCTGCTCGCCTACACCGCCATGCTCAAGGCCGCCGTGCCCATCCTGCGCGGGCGCCTGTCCGAAGTCCATCTGCCCATCGTGGCCGCCGCGCCCGCCGCCAAGGCCGCGTCGGCGCAAGCCTGACCATGCCTGCCGGACCCGTCCCGCGTCGCGGGAGTCTTCGGCACCCTCTTTTTCATGAAAG
>CAZVNU010000290.1:436-3344 GCA_964628335.1 uncultured Phycisphaeraceae bacterium | reverse complement strand
GATGTGGGCACTGGCCGAGTATCGGGGCGGCCATCCAGGGCCGGCCACGGCCCGCCTGGCGCAAGCCATGCTGGGAAATTTGCGCTTCGTCCCCCATTTCCTGGGGCGCCCCGTCGGGCAGGGTGAATCCGGTGTTTTTAGCAGTCGGCCTTATCTCGATGACCCTGATTACATGGACGAATATCGCCCGGCGTTCAGTCCAGCGGAATTGCAATGGATCGCATCCACCTACGACGGTTCGCCGATGGCGGCGTTGCGCAAGGCGTATGTGACCTATGCACAGAAACTGAAATCCCTGCCCGTGGGGCCGGAACGAACCGCATTCGTCCATCAATGGCCCACCGAAGAGAACGAGGCGATTCAAAGAATGATGGCCTTGGACAAGTAAGCCATCAGCCGAGCACCCGCCTTGACCCCCATCGCCATAATTTCCCTAAATTCCCCCGCGCCATGACTACCTCTCACATCCAAGCCATCCTCGCCACCCTCCTCGGATCCCCTGAACACGAGGTCGTCGAGTTCAAGCGCGCCAAGAACCAATTCGACGCCAACACGGTCGGCGAGTATTTTTCGGCATTGTCCAATGAGGCCAACTTGCGGGGCATTCCATGCGCGTGGCTCATCATGGGCGTCAATCCGACAACCCACCAGCCGGACATGCCGGAGGGGACCTTGGCCTACGCCCAACCGGAACATCGAACAAGCATCAAGAAATTCGTGGCGGATCACACGGGCTATGGCATCAGCTTCGTGGACATCCTTGAACACATCGTGCCCGAGGGCGCCCGCCTGCTGATGTTCCAAATTCCCGCCGCCCCGCGCGGAATGCCGGTTGCATGGAAGGGGCACTACTACGCCCGCCAAGGCGAATCGCTGGCGCCGCTCAATCTTGAGAAATTGGAACGCATCCGCGCCCAGGCCGCCGCCTCCGATTGGTCCGCTGGTATTTGCCCCGATGCCACATTGGATGATTTGGACCCCGCCGCCATCGCCCGGGCCCGCGTGGAGTACGGCAAGAAACACCCGGAATTATCCGACGAGTTGACGCGTTGGGATGCGCAGACATTCCTCAACAAGGTGCGCGTGTTGGCCGGCGGACGCATCACGCGCACGGCCTTGATTCTGCTTGGCAATCCTGAATCCATCCACCACTTGACACCGCTGCGACCGCAAATCACTTGGATCCTCAAAGGCGCCGACGGCGTCCAGCGTGACTACGCGCATTTTGGCCTGCCGTTTTTGCTGGTTCCCGACGCCCTGCTGGCGCGCGTGCGTAATTTGACCGTGCGCGATCTGCCGGATGGAACGCTCTTCCCGCGCGAGGTCAGCCAATACGACCCTTGGGTGATCCGCGAAGCCCTGCATAACGCCATCGCCCACCAAAACTTCCTCCTTGGCGCCCGCGTGAGCGTGGTGGAAACCGACAACGATCTGCTCATTTCAAGCCCGGGGGAATTCTTCTACCCCGGCGGCCCGGACGCCGCGCTGATGGCTGATGCGCCGCCCGACCGTTATCGCAACACCCATTTGGCCGAGGCCATGGTCGAACTCAATTTGATCGACACCATCGGCAGTGGCATCCAACGCATCTACCGCAAGCAGCGCGAGCGGAGTTTTCCCATGCCGGATTTCGAGACCAGCGACCAGCAGGTGCAGGTACGCATCCATGGGCGCGTGCTGGATGCGGCGTTCACCCACCTGCTGCTTTCCCGCACCGACCTTCCGCTACCTGAAATCGTCCTGCTTGACCGCATCCAAAAGAAGGGCGCATTGGACAACCCGGAGGACGAAAGCCGCCTGCGCGCCGCCGACTTGATCGAGGGGCGCAGGCCGCACTTGCGCATTGCCGCGAAAATCGCCAAGGCAGTCGGGCAGGAAGTGGACTACATCAACCGCAAGGGGCTCGACAAGACGCACTACAAGGCGCTAGTGCTGGAACTGATCCGGAAATTCGGAAGTGTCCCGCGCAAGAAGATCGACGGATTGCTGCTGGACAAATTGCCCGGGAGTCTGGACGCCAAGCAAAAAGCCAACTTCATCCGCAACCTGCTTCAAGAAATGGCCGTTGCAAACCAAATCGAGCCCAATCGCCCAGGGCCTGGTGCCGAGTGGAAATTGTCTGACAAGCCGTCCGCCTAGACTATTTCTAGACTATTTCTAGACTATTTCTAGACTATTTTTAGACCATTTTTTAGACCAATAAGAGCCGGTTATCACAAGGCTGGCGGGTGATGGAGCGCGGGTGTCCCCACCCGCAAAGAGGTTGCCGACAGACTTCCGGCGGGCGGCATCGAGCCGCCCGCCGGATTTGCGGGTGGGGACACCCGCGCTCCAACAAGCCCGTGCGCTGTTGACCCGCCAGCCCTGCGGTTATCAGGATAGTCTCCAAGGATTCAGGAACCCATGATTACAATCCCCGCCATGCTTACCCACCGCATCATTCCCTGCCTTGATGTCCACGCCGGCCGCGTGGTCAAGGGCGTCAACTTCCTCAACCTGCGCGATGCCGGCGATCCGGTGGAAATCGCCAAGAAGTACGAGGAGCAGGGTGCCGACGAGTTGGTCTTCCTCGACATCACCGCCAGCCACGAGTCGCGCGCCATCACCTACGACATGGTGCGGCGCGTGGCGGAGGAATGCTTCATGCCCTTCACCGTGGGCGGGGGCATCCGCACCTTGGAGGATGTCACGAGACTCGTCCAGGCCGGGGCGGAAAAGGTCTCCATCAACACCGCCGCCGTCATGGATGCCGACATCGTGCGCCAGGTGGCGGCGCGCTTCGGCTCCTGCGCCACGGTGGTCAATGTGGACCCCAAGCGGGTGGCGGCCGAGGGTTTCGAGGCCCGCCGCAAGGCGCGCGAAGTCCAAGGCCTGTTCGCACCCCGGCCGGAGTTGCAGTCCGGCGGCG
>CAZVNU010000290.1:0-426 GCA_964628335.1 uncultured Phycisphaeraceae bacterium | reverse complement strand
ACACCATCGGCCAGGCCAAGGAAGCGTTGCGGGCGGCGGGGTTGCCGGTGCGAATGTAAAATCATTCCATGAACCACACTTTCCCCCTTTGCGCCCTGCTTGCCTCCGGCATTGGTCTCGCCGCCGCCGGTTGCGAGACCAATGCCGCCACCGGGCGCAGCCAGCTTTCCCTGGTGAGTCAGGAGTCCGAAATCAAGATGGGCGCCGAGGCTGCGCCCGGCATGGTCAAGGAAAGCGGCGGCGAAATTCCCTCGCAGGCCATTCAAACCTATGTGTGCCAATTGGGTGCGCAACTGGCGGCCAAGAGCGAGCGGCCGGCCCTGCCGTGGGAATTCCATGTGCTCAACACCGACATGATCAACGCCTTCGCCCTGCCCGGCGGCAAGGTGTTCGTCACCCGCGGCATCCTTGCCAAGATGACCAACG
>CAZVNU010000289.1:0-3347 GCA_964628335.1 uncultured Phycisphaeraceae bacterium | reverse complement strand
GCCACCGCGCGCACCTGGCCGCCGCCCAAGTGCTTCTGCACTTCGCCGGCCAGTTTGATGCCGCCTTCTTCGACATAAATGGCGTTGTAAATTTCCGGCATCTGACCTTCGGGGAACTGCGCGTCGAAGGTGGAGCCGATGACTTGGGAGATGGTGCCGTAGTTGGCCATGGTGGGGGTGGAAAGAGGGGAAAAAGGAAAACCGAGGGGATGGAATGATAGGGGAAAAGAAGATTTTTTGTATGATTCATACGATTCTCGTGTATTTAACTCATTGTTTTTATGTTTATTATGTCTTTCATCATAAACAGTCTATGGGCGATATATAGGCCTTGAAGGGAGAAGGTGGCGCCGAAAACACCGATAACCCCCCATGCCCTCCCCCACCTACCTGGTCTTCGGCCTGCTGCTGCTTTCCGCCTGCGCCGAGGCGGAGCCGCAAAGGCCCGCACCCCACTCCCCACCCGTCGCGCCGCCAGCCGCCGTCCATCCCTTGGTCGCCGCCGCCCGCGCGCAAGTCGGCGTGTGCGTGCGCTACGACCCGGCCTACGCCAAGCTGGCCTTCCCGATGGGCGATGTGCCCAAGGAACGCGGCGTCTGCTGCGATGTGGTCATCCGCGCCCTGCGCGAAGCGAAAAAACTGGATTTGCAAGCGCAAGTGAACGCCGACATGCGGGCGCATTTCGACGCCTACCCCAAGACTTGGGGCTTGCGCCGGCCCGACGCGAACATCGACCACCGCCGCGTGCCCAATCTGGAAACCTGGATGCGCCGCCAAGGCTGGGCCTTGGCCAACACCGCGCCCCTGGCCCCCGGCGACATCGTCACCTGCCGGATCAATGGCCGTTTGCCGCACATCATGATCGTGGCCGACCCGCCGGGCACGCCGGGGGCCTTGCGCGTGCTGCACAACATCGGCGGGGGGACGCGGGAGGAAGCGGTGGCGTTTGCGCTGACGGGAAGGTTCAGGGTGAAGTGAGGGATGAAGGAACAAGGGCGCGGCAGCGCCGGAGGGTCGGCTTTAGCCGGCCAGTTTGGAAACCCGTCTTGCGTGCCGCCTTGGGCCTTCGGGCCATGCCAAGCAACCCTTTCGGAGGCGGGCGCTGATCCGCCGCCGGCTAAAGCCGAAAAAAGTAGACGCGGCGGCTATGCGCGTTCGCTGGACGCAGAAATAACGCTGCGTTCTAAAAATACATAGATCAATGTTTTTAATTGCCTTGTATCGAACGCGGCGGGCCGCCGCGTCTACTTTGCCGCCCTCCAAAAACAAACTGTGGCCCTAAATGAATCCCGCGCAAGACTTCACCCATGGCCGCCCAATACATCATCACGCAACCCATTTAAAAACAATGGTTTGATTTCAGGGACAGAGTATGAAGCTGGCATGGCTCGGTCGCCGTTGGCGACCAAACCCCCGCGTCCAACCCTTCCGCACCACCGCCTAGCCCATCCCTTCCCCCTACCATCCTCCCCATGACCCTCTCCACCCAACTGTTCCTGCGCATCACACTCACCCTGATCGGCATTGCCGCCCTGACCGGGGTTTTGGCCGCACTGGGCGCGGTGGGCTCTTATGGCGGGCAGGTCAGCGGCACTTGCGCCGTGGCTTTTGGCGTGGTGTTTTCGGCCTGGTGCGCGCGCAACAAATTCAACCAACCGCACACCCGGCCGGCCGAGTTGGTGTTCGCGGGGGGGCTGGCCATCACCTTGGCGCTGGCGGTGATCGCCATTTGGCTGCCGGAATCTTTTCGTCACGCGCAAATCGGGGAAACCACCCTTGTCTTTCGGCTTGGCATGTCTACCGTTTGCGTTTATGCGGGGGCCTTGGTCGGTTCCACCGTGTTCGCCGCGTGGGCGATCCCAACCTTGCGCTTCGCTTCGATGGCGGGAACCTCGGTCGTTGGCCTGCTCCTGCTTCTGGCGCTTGCGGCCACTTGGGGAGCCGACGGGCGCTGCCTGCTGGCGATGTATGTGATCGCGCCCACCGGCTTGGCGATGGCCATCAGCCTGATCGGCCTTGGCCATGAACGCCGGCCATGGCGCTGGATCGGCTTTGGCGCCGCTTGGGCCATGATGGCCTGGGGTCTAGGCAGCCTCTCTTCACCGAACAGCTTCTGGAGCCGCCTCTGGGCCGTCCCGTGGTACGCCACGGGCTGGTGCGTGGTGGCGGGCGCAACCTACGCCATGTTGATGGTGCGCCCGCCGCTGCGCGCCAAGCAGGAATGGCTGCGCAAAACCACTTTTGGCCTGGTGGGCCTGGTGCTGGCGGCCATCAGCACGCTGGCCTTTTACGGGCATGATTCCGAGCCCCTTTCTCGGATCCTCGTGGCCGGCGCCATCCTCGCCGCCTGCGGCACTTTGGCCATCCTGGTTCTCTCCCGCTTTGCCCAGCCAATCGAAGCGCACAATGAAAAGGTCATCACCCATGTGTTGCTGGCATGCCCCCGTTGCCAGGAAAAACAACTGGCCCCGCTGGGCACCTCGCCCTGCATGCGCTGCCGGGCCCTGCTCACGGCGGGCTACACCGAACCGCATTGCGGCCATTGCCAGGCTTCGGTGAGCGATGTGATGGGCAGCGACTGCCCGCACTGCGGCGGGCGTCTGCCGCTGCGGGGCGTGGTGTTGCCGCCGGCCTGGCCGAACTGCTGACCACCGAGCCCACGCCGAAAATTTGATGCGCGCTGTTTGACCCGGGCTTGGTTCGGACGCGGCGGCCCGCCGCTACTTTATTTCTGGCACCCCGCGCACCAATAACTCGACCGCTGTCCCATCACCGCCTTCCTGACCACGCCGCCGCAACGGGTACACGCCTCGCCCTCGCGGCCGTACACATGCAGCGCGCGGGCGAAGTAGCCGGGCTTGGCATCAGCGTTCTCGAAATCGCTGAAGGTGGTGCCGCCGGCGCATATCGCATCCGCCAACACTTGCCGGATCGCCGCCACCAGTTTTTGCGCCTTGGCGCCCTTCACCTTGTTGGCCGCCGTAGCGGGTTTGATTCCGGCGATGAAGCAGGCCTCGCTGGCGTAGATGTTGCCCACGCCCACCACCACGGACGCATCCATGATCGCGACTTTGATCGCACTCTTGCGCTTGGCGAGGGCGGTCACCAAATACGCCGGGGTGAAGTCGTCTTCCAGCGGTTCCGGGCCAAGGCTGGCCAGCAAGGGGTGATCCTCCGCCCGCCCCGGTTGCCACAGGATGGCACCGAAGCGGCGCGGATCGTGGTAGCGCAAGTGAATGGCCTTGTTCTTGGCTTTCCACGCCAGTTCCACATGGTCATGCTTGCGCCACGCTTCATTAGACCTCTAACCCAATTCCCCTCTCTGCATGTTGCAGATGGCGGCGATA
>CAZVNU010000288.1:0-3348 GCA_964628335.1 uncultured Phycisphaeraceae bacterium | reverse complement strand
CATCCCAATCATGCGACACCCCGGACAAAGCCGGTTGCACCAGCGCATGTCGGCCGTCGGCGCCGGTGCGGATGACCGATCCGGGCATGTGGAATTGATCGGCAAAAGCAGCCAGCAATGCCTGCGCTTCGGCGTCGCGCACGCAGGGCACCGATTCGACCACGCCTTTTTTCACCGTCAAGAAAGACACCCGCAGCACCCAGTCGCCCGGCAGCACCTCATGCCCCAGACCCAGCGCCTCCAACGCGCCCCGGCCGGTATGTTCTTTCAACGGGTCATAGCCAAGCAGCGTCTGCAGCGCGACATCGGCCCCCACCGGCAACGACGGCGGGCAGGCCAGCACCTGCCCCAAGCGGCCGGTGGCCGCCAATTGGTCCAAGGCCGGGGTGTCGGCGGCTTCCAGCGGGGTCTGACCGCTCAATTCCGGATAGGGGTTGTCACTCAGGCCGGCGGGGATGACGATGAGATATTTCATGGGACTTGGAAGCGCCTGGGGACTGGGAATGCGAAGGACCGGGAGCGCCGAGCGCCTGCTCGGCATGCCCGTTTATTTCAACTTCAGATCCACCCCTTCTTTCTTGAACTTCTCGACCAATTGGCGCACATCTTCAAAGGCTTTGTCCAAACGCTGGGCCGCATCGTTGAGGTTCTCGTACAGCGCCGGGTCATGCACCAGTTTTCCGGCCGTGCCTTTGCCCTTGTTGATGGCTGCCAGCAGCGTGTTGACTTCGGTGGTGGTTTTATTGAGTTCGTCGGCCAAGGTGCCGTACTTGGTTTCCAGTTTGCCCAAGGTCTCACGCATCTGCACCATGGTGGTTTTGGCTTCGCCGCTGGTGGAATCCACCGCCGAGCCTATTTTTTTGCCCAATTCAGAAATGGTGCCGCCGGCCGAGGCGATGACCTCGTTGGCATGGACTGCGGCGTCTTTGGCGGCGGCCAAGGTCGCGCGCAAATCTTCGCGCATCTTGGGATCGGCCACCACCTCGTCGGTGTGGGCCACCAGGCCGTTCATGCGCACGATCAAAGTCTGGATGTTGGGAGGCACTTCCCCGGAAGCCAATTTCTGCGGATCCACCGGCTCGAAGTTCGAACCGATCAGTTCCGTGGTCTTCTTCAATGACAAAATCAACTCGCGGGTGTCGGCCATCAAGCCGCCCACGCCCGAATCCGGACCGCCGCCGCCCATGATGTTGTCGGCCATTTCAATGGCCAGGTTGGAGCGGCGGCCGATCAAAGTGGCCGAGCCGTCGGTGGCCAAGGCCCCCTTGATGGCGGGCTTGTCGGCAAAAATGATCAAGCGGGCCACGCCGCCCAAAATTTGCTCGTTCAACTCCACGCGGGCGGTGTCGGGCAAGGTGTAAGCGGCATCGATGCGGGCCACCGCGTGGATCACGAAGGACCCATCCTCGGCCTTGTCGGCCGACACCTTGACCACCGAGCCGATCGGGATGCCGGCCAAGGACACCTGGCTGCCCACCGGCAGGCCTTGGGCGCGCGGCAAAGTGATGTTGATGTTGTAACCGCCCTTCACCCAATTTTTAAGCCCGGCGAAAGAGACGATCAAGACGGCGAAAATGACCAGGGCGACCAAAACGGTCAGGCCGACGGCGAAATCGCGTTGGGGGTTGCGGCTGGGATCGGTGGGGTCGCTCACGGTTTCTCGCTGACGGTATGAAAGGGGGAAGGCGAAACAACGGAAGGGGTGAAGGCCGAATGGATGCGCCGCAAATCATCCTCTTCCGCCTGGCCGGTGATGAAGCGCTTGACCAAGGGATCGTCGGTGGCCAGAAAAGCGTCTTTTCTGGCGTCGGCGACGACCCGGCCATTGTAGAGCAACACCATGCGGTCGGCGATTTTGCGGGCACTGACCATGTCGTGGGTCACCACGATGCTGCTGATGCCAAGATGCCGGGTCAGGGCCAGGATCAATTCGCTGATCACATCACCGCGCATGGGATCAAGGCCGGTGGTCGGCTCATCGAACAGCACCAGGTTGGGTTTGAGCACGATGGCCCGCGCCATCGCCACCCGGCGCTGCTGGCCGCCGGAAATCTGGGTGGGAAAGCGGCCCTGGAAACCGGGCAGCCCCACCATTTTCAAAACCTCCTCCACCTTGCGCAGGCGCTCTTCCGGGCCGTCCTCGGTGTGTTCAAGCAGCGGAAAAGCGATGTTCTGCCCCACCGTCATCGAATCGAACAAGGCCCCCAACTGGAACATGTAGCCGACCCGTTTGCGCACGGCGAGGAACTGCTGCTCGGAATACTGGTCCACCCGCTTGCCTTCGACATACACCGCCCCGCTGTCGGGGTGGAGCAAGCCCACCAGATGTTTGATCATCACGCTCTTGCCCGCCCCCGATGGCCCCAGCACCACCGTCACCTCGCCCCGGCGGAAAGCCAAATCCACATTGGACAAAATGACATTGGGGCCAAAACGCTTCGACACGCCGACGAGTTCGGCGATGGCGTTGGGGTGCTTGGGGGAGAGATCGGGGGTGGGGAGGGACATGGGGAGGATTAGTTAGACATATTTGGGATTTATTGGGTGCGGAATGGGTTCTGAGAATCCAGGCGTAGTGGTTCCCCCGCCACTTCGATCCTACTCCGCTTGACCTCTGGCGCTTCCTCAGGATGTCGGCATCCAGACATCTAGAAAAAGAATAATTTAATTATCAAGCACACTATTCCAAACTGAACCATGGTTAAGAAAAGCCAAAGCACGGGTTTTTCTGATCGACGAACCGCGACTTTCAATCCTTTGTCAAGGATACAACCAGAAATTGCTGAATACAAAAAATAGACAACAGCAATTATTGGGATAACAAATCTACAGATAGAAAATATGATGTCCATAGGGGTATTTAATCGCAAGGGCAATTAGTAATTTCATCTGAAATGAGGGTGGTATATGACCACTGAGCCCCACCAGTTACTCCCCCCCATGTTGGTGGCTGCACCCTTGGCCCTTTTGGCCACCCACCTAGCCCTCCGGAAACCTCCATGGTTCCATTCATTGTCCCATCTGAGTTATACCCAACGGCATAGCCTCCTCCAACAGGACCAACCGCAGCAGCAACTTCAAGAGACCATCCAAGGAAAGAAGACGGATCGCAAGATTTCATAGTGACCCTTCCACCAGTCCCTCCAATCCCTACCATTCCTCCATACGATTGCTTCCAAAACATCATGACTCTTTTCTTGCCATTAAAGCAGCATTTCACGGTGTAAATCCCCCCGCCCATTCCCGCAGTCCCAGATATCCCCGTACTCGTCCCTGTGGTTTGCGGAATGTGTGGAAGCAAATGAGTAGGAACTTGATCCCATGTATAAAATTGTTCGCCTGTCACAG
>CAZVNU010000287.1:0-3352 GCA_964628335.1 uncultured Phycisphaeraceae bacterium | reverse complement strand
GGGGACACCCGCGCTCCAACAAGCACTTGCGCTGTTGACCCGCCAGCCCTGGGGGAAGGGAGGGCGACGCAAGTGTTTTTGCTTGCGGCCCAACGGGCCGCCGTTACCTTAGCCCAGGCCGTTGGCCTGGGCTAAGGTAACGGCGGCCTGTTGGGCCATCGGGGATCACCAGAATTTCCACCACGGCTTCTTCACCATTTTTTGCCAGGGAAAGCCCGTTTTCCAGCGGCCATCGCCGGCCAAGTACGAGAGGAACGCCCGCTCCACATCTGCCTTGGACCAGTCTCCAGGTGCCTCGAAATGACGGTCTTCATCGCCGTCGCGGTATTCCAAACGAAAAGGACCGTCACCGTCACCGCCTGCTTGGATATACCGCTGGTCTTGCGTGCTGCTGCTGCTGGCGAGGATGATGAATTCCCCGCGGTTGGCGTCGTCGCGGAAGGCTTGGCGCAATTGCGCTTCGGTGACGGGGTCAAAGGAGAGGGATTTGGCGGTTTCGAGTTTCATGGGATGGGGAATAAGGGATCAGCGCGGCGAGCCGCCGCGTCTACTCTTTGTCATTTCTGTATCTTCGGCAAATACCCCTCTTCCGCCGTGATCACATGTCCGTCCACCGTCTTGATCGGCGGCGGGGTGTTGGCGGCGTAGTGGGCTTCGACCTTGGCCAGCAGTTGTTCGGCGTGCTTGGGTTCCAGGTCCTTGGTGGGGAAGGTGCCGCGGCATTTGGGGAAGCCGGAGCAGTACAGCCACAGGCCGCGCTTGGTCTTCATGGCCAGCAAGGGCTTGCCGCACTTGGGGCAGTCCACATCGGATTCCAAGGCCTTGGGCTTGGGCAGCATCACGGTGCCGCGTTTGGGGTCCAGGCGCAGGATGAATTTGCTTTCGGGATAGGTTTGCGCCGACAAGAAGGCACCGAATTTGCCGTTGCGCTTGACCATCGGCAGGCCGTCGCCGATGGGGGCGGCCGGGGCCAAAATGTCGGTCACCTGCTGGCCGATGGGCTTGCCTTCGCTGTCCACCGAGGCGATGAAATCGCAGCCGGCGGGCATTTTTTCGGCCAGGGCTTTGAGGCGGACTTTTTCTTCCTTGTCCAATTTCAACCAGCCGAGTTTTTCTTCGCTGTCTTTGTTGAAGATGGCCGGGGCACCGGTTTTGCCCGGCTTATTGAGCAGCCAGGTGCCGGGATGGCCCTTGATTTTGACTTCAATGGGCGGCACCCGGAAGCTGCAGCAGCCCATGAAGCGGCCGTTTTTGCCGAAGCGGTATTCGGTTTTGCCGCCGCACTTGGGGCAAGGGTGGGGCGAGGGCTCGGCTTCGGCCTTGGCATGGGTCATGTTGACGCCGGCATGGTCCAAGGCCTCTTTGAAGGGGTCGTAAAACTCCCGCAGCATTTGGCGCCAGTCGGTCTTGCCTTCGGCCACATGGTCGAGCTCGGCTTCCATCTTGCGGGTGTAGCCCAAGTCCATGAGGCCCGGGAAGGCCTCGATCATTTTCTCGGTGACTTTTTCGCCCATGGCCGAGGCGCGCAGGTTGCCGGCCATCGGCTCGACATACTGGCGGTCGCGGATGGTTTCGATGATGCTGGCATAGGTCGAGGGGCGGCCGATGCCTTCTTCTTCCAACTTTTTGATCAACGAGGCTTCGGAATAGCGCGAGGGCGGCGCGGTGAAAGTTTGCTTGGGTTCGAGCGCGAACGGCACTGCCACTTGCGCCTGCTTGAGCGGGGGCAGCTGGTCGTCGCCGTCGCCGCTGGCGCCGGGAACGCCCGCCACTTTGTAGAAACCGTCAAAGGTCAGGACGCGGCCGGAGGCCTTGAAAATCGCGCCGGTGGCTTTGTCGGAGCGCTCCAAAAACACGCTGGTGGATTCCCATTCGGCATGCGTCATCTGGCAGGCGATGAAGCGTTTCCAGATGAGGTCGTAGAGGCGGCGGGCGTCTTCGGTGGCATCGCTTCCGGGCGCTTTGGTGCGGGCGTCGGTGGGGCGGATGGCTTCGTGCGCTTCCTGCGCGTTGGCGTCTTTGGTGGCGTAGAAATTGGGTTTTTCCGGCAGGTATTTGGCGCCGAAGTTTTCGCTGATGTAGTTGCGGGCCATGTTCAAAGCGTCGCCCGACAGGTTGGTCGAGTCGGTACGCATGTAGGTGATGTAGCCGCCTTCGTACAACTTTTGCGCCGCCTGCATGGTGCGGCGGGGGTTGAAACCCAGGTAGGACGAGGCGGTCATCTGCAGGGTCGAAGTGATGAAGGGCGCGTAAGGGCGGGCCTTGACCGGCTTGCTCTCGATGGCTTTGACTTGGTAATTCACGCCCGGGGCGATGGCGCCGCCAAGCAAGCGCAAAGTCTGGCCCAGACCTTTGCCTTCGGGGTTGGGTTTGCGCTCCATTTTGACGCTGGACAATCCGACCGCTTCGGCCACGGCCAGGGCGTTTTTCTCCAGATCCTTGGCTTCTTCCTTGGTGGTGGACAGGTCGAATTTCTTGCCACCCAATTCCACCAATTGCGCCTGCAAAGCACCCAATTCGGCCATTTTGGCCGATTGCGCTTTTTGGGTCGGCGGCTTGCCTTTGGCGTCTTTGCCGGCCATGAAACTGGCCCACGCTTTGGCCAGGGCATCTTGCTTGCCGGCTTCCAAAGTGAAGCGGCCGGAAACTTGCCAGGATTCATCGGGCAGGAAGTTCCTGATCTCTTGTTCGCGCTCCACCAGCAGGCGCACGGCGGGGGATTGCACCCGGCCGGCGGACAGGCCGGAGCCGACTTTTTTCCACAAAAAGGGCGAGGCCATGTAACCGACGATGCGGTCCAGAATGCGGCGGGCCTGCTGGGCGTTGACGCGGTCCATCTGCACCAGGCGCGGCCTGGCAAAGGCGGCTTGGATCGCCGATTTGGTGATTTCGTTGAATTCCACGCGGGCGGTGGTGGCCGGATCCAAGCCCAGGGCGCCGCAAAGGTGCCAGGCGATGGCTTCCCCTTCGCGGTCCAAGTCGGTTGCCAGATAAACCAAGTCGGCGGCTTTGACCAGCTTCTTCAATTCGGCGATGACTTTTTTCTTGTCTTCCGACACTTCATAATGGGGCTCAAAGCCGTTTTCAATGTCCACCCCCGGCACCGGGTCTTTGACTCCCTTGGGGTTTTTGGACGGCAAATCGCGCACATGGCCCACCGAAGCTTTGACGGTGTAGCCGGCGCCCAGGTACTTATTGATGGTCTTGGCCTTGGAGGGGGATTCGACAATCACCAGCGTGTTGCCGCCGGCGGTGCTGGCGGACGGGCGGGCGGGAGTTTTGGCAGGGGTTTTGGCCATGGGGGAGGGGCTTGGGGGCGCGCGGCGGGGGGATCAGAAGGGGGGCCGGACGC
>CAZVNU010000286.1:0-3374 GCA_964628335.1 uncultured Phycisphaeraceae bacterium | reverse complement strand
CCAGGGTAGCCGCCGCTTTGGGCGGATACCCTGGGTTGGGGTTGGGGTGAGTCTGCTGGTGCCCAACGGGCACCCGGACTTGAAGCCCAGGGTGGCCCGCGCTTTGGCGGGATACCCTGGGTTTAGGGTGGGGTGGATTGCGACCCTGAAGGGGTCGGGGACGGGCATCACCGCACCGCGACCCCTTCGGGGTCGAAATCCCCCTCCCAACCAACCCAGGGTATCCCGCCCAAAGCGGCGGGCTACCCTGGGCTTCAAATCCATGTCCCCTTTGGGGACGGAGCAGAATGCCCCCAAACGCCCAACGCGCGCCGAAGTTTCGGCGCGCGTTGGGCGTTTCGCTGCTTATGGTCGGCTAAAGCCGACCCTCCATCACACCACCTCCAACACCGCCGCGCCGAAGGTGAACCCGCCGCCGAAGGCGCAGACGCCCAGCTTCTGGCCGGTCTTGAATTTCTTCTGGCTCTTCGCGATGGAAATCGGAATGCTGCTGCTGCTGGTGTTGCCGTGGATGTCGGTCATGTCGATGACTTTTTCCAACGGCACGCCCAGACGGTTGCGCACGGCTTCCATGATGCGTTGGTTGGCTTGGTGGGGCACCAGCCAGTCCAGTTGCGCAAGTTCCAGGCCAGCTTCGGCAAAAGCCTGCTTGGTCATCTTGGTCATGGCCCGGGTGGCTTCGGCGAACACTTTTTTGCCGTCCATGTGCACATGGCCTTGGCCGCGGAAGCCCACGGTCAGGGCGTTGGTGGCGTCGGCCTTGCCGGAAAGCGCCGGACGGTTGAGGGTCATGTGCGGGCCGTGGCTGTCAAACTCGCCGTCGGTGCTGCCGCGCACGATGGTGGCGGTGGCGGCATCGCCGAACAAAATGGCGGTGTCGTAATCGGCGGGATCCACCACCAATGACAGGGCCTCGGTGGTCACCACCAACACCACTTTGTTGGGTTGGTGGGTGATGGTGTGCCAAGCCATGTCCAAGGCGTACAGCCAGCCTGAGCAGGCGGCGTTGCAGTCGTGGACCATCATCTCGCATTCACCGGCCGGATCGAGCTCGCGCAGGATCATGCAGGCCATCGAGGGCGTGTTGAAGGGCGGCGTGGTGGTGTGGCAGACGATGCCGGTCAGGTCCTTGACGGTCAAACCCTGCGCCTTGAGGGCTTTTTTGGCGGCATCCACACCGATGGAAAGCACGGTCTGATCGGGCGCCAGCATGGGGCGCGATTTGATGCCGGTCAGTTTGACGATGTCTTCGCCCTTTTTGCCGGGGAAGCGCTGCTCGAGCATGCTGTTGGTCAGTTGCATGCTGCCTTCGGCGTATTGGATGCCCGACAAATACACCTGTACCTTTTGGGCGGTCGACGGCGCAAGCACCGGCGCGCCGGCCTTGGCGGTGATGATGGGCACGCCCCAGTCTTCGCGGGTCGGGCGGCGCACCACGGCGGCTTCGCCGGTGACGGTTTTGCGCAGGCGCAAAATCGGGGTGCCGACCGGCACTTTGTCGTCTTCTTCAAGCAGCACGGCATCGACCACCCCGCCGTGCGGGGCCATCAACTCGAAGGTGGCTTTGTCGGCTTCCATGTCGGCGATGTGCTGGCCGGGCTTCACTTGGTCGCCGGGCTTGACCAGCCAACGCACCACGGTCACGGCATCGTCGGCCGGGCTGGAGCCTTGGGCGGTCAGGGTTTCGGTTTCGCCGGCCTCCGAATGGGTTTCGGCCTGCTGCCACGACACTTCCAGATGCAGCATGGCGCACGATTCGCGCAGCACGCGGCGGAAGGAGGGCAGCACTTCCAGATGATTGGGGAAGTTGAAGGGCACCCAGGTGTCCGGGCGGGTCACGCGGCGAATTTGGGTGCCGGGCAGGGCTTCGGCCACGGTGGCGGAAACTTCGGCACCAAAACCGCCGGTGTGGTTGTCTTCATGCACGATCAGCAATTTGCCGGTCTTCTTGACGCTCTTGATGACGGCGTCTTTGTCCCATGGCGAGAGCGAGCGCAAGTCGATGACTTCCACCCCCTGCTTTTCCTTGCCCAGGCGCTCGGCGGCGCCAAGGGCCAAGGACACAGTGCTGCCCCACGACACGATGGTCAGATCTTGGCCTTGGGTCAAGACACGGGCCGAGCCGACGGCGCACAGGTGCTTGTCGGCATCCGGGCTGGTGACTTTGACCGGGCTGCGGTCGTTGAGCAGGGCCTTGGGGTAGAGGAACACCGTCGGCCGGTTGCTCTCAAAGGCCGCGTTGAGCATGGCGGCGGCGTCGGAGGCGCAACTTGGCATCATCACATCCACGCCGGGGATGTGGGCCAGATAGCCGTCCATGGTTTGCGAATGGAAGGGGCCAAGGCCCGGGCGGTAGCCGCCGCAGGTGACCATCAGGATCATCGGGCACTCGAACTGGCCGCCGGTGCGCCACCACATGCTGCCCATTTCGCTCATCACCTGGCCGATGGCGGTGGGCAGGAAGTCGGCGAACTGGATGAAGCCCACCGGCTTGCCGCCGGCCAGCGAACGGCCGATGCAGGAGCCGATGATGGTGCACTCGGCCAAAGCCGAATTGGCAACCCGGCCGGGGAAGGCGGTCGACAAGCCTTTGGTCACGCCGAACACATCACCCTTGGGGTCTTCGATGTCTTCGCCGGTCAGGCTCACGCGCGGATCGGTTTCCAGGCGGTGGCGCAAGACGGCCTTCATCGCTTCCAACATGGTCAGACCGTCTTCTTTGACCGGGGTGCCGGTGTATTCCCTGCAAGAAGCGGGCGCCACTTGCGCCGGCAGCGGCGCTTTGCAATCGTGGTTGGGCTGTGGGTCGCCGATGCGACGGGCGGCCTCGGCGGCGGCGCGCACATCGGTTTCAATTTGCGCCTCGAGGGCGGCCAATTCGGCTTCGGAAAAGCCGTTTTCAAGCAAGGACGCGCGGAAATGCGCCACCCCGGCCCCCTGCTTGACCAGTTGCGCCCGCACTTCTTCGGAACGGTAGATTTTCTCATCATCGCTGCTGGAATGGCTGCACAAGCGCTCGACGCGCAAAATGCCGATGGCCGGCTGGCCGGCGCGCACTTGCGCCACCAGGTTGCCGATACGGGGCAAATCATTCCAGGCCGCCCGACCGTCAAAGCGTTCGATCGGCAGGCCGAGCAATTTCTCCGCCTCGCCGCCCACATCAAACACCGACTTGCCTTGGGTCGGGGTGGAAATCGCCATGCCGTTGTCTTCGATCCAAAACAGCACCGGCAATTGCTCGCGGGCAGCCTCGGCAAATGCCTCCAACACTTCGCCTTGGGCGGCGGAACCATCACCCAAACCGCATACCACCAAGGTGTCTTTTTCGCCTGCGCGGCGCATTTCCTGGGCAATGCCGATGGCTTGGGTGGTGT
>CAZVNU010000285.1:1161-3388 GCA_964628335.1 uncultured Phycisphaeraceae bacterium | reverse complement strand
GCGGGCGGCATCGAGCCGCCCGCCGGATTTGCGGGTGGGGACACCCGCGCTCCAATGTTGTTTTATCTGAAAAACTTCAACGCCCTCTCAACCCCTTGCCCCAGCGCCTCCACCTCCTCCGCCGTGTTGTAAAGCGCAAAGGAGGCGCGCAAGGTGGCGGGGACGCCGAAGAAATCCATCACCGGTTGGGCGCAGTGGTGGCCGGTGCGGGTGGCCAGGCCCGCCCGGTCCAGCGGTTCGGCCAGGTCCAGGGGTGACACACCGTCAATGGTGAACGAGATCACCGGCGCTTTGTCTTTGGCGGTGCCGATGATTGTCAAGCCGTCGATGCGTTGCAGGCGCGCGGTGGCAAGCGATAGCAGTTGCGCCTCATGGGCACGGATCGCATCCCAATCCAACTGCATCATCCAGTGCAAGGCGGCGCCAAGGCCGATGGCCCCGGCGATGTTGGGCGTGCCGGCTTCGAAGCGTTGCGGGGTTTTGGCGTAAGTGGTGCCGGAGAATTTCACCTGCTCGATCATCTCGCCGCCGCCGTGGTAAGGCGGCAGGCTGTTGAGCAAATCGACCTTGCCCCACAGCACGCCGATGCCGGTGGGGCCGTAGGTCTTGTGGCCGGAGAACACCAGGAAGTCGCAACCCAAGGCTTGCACATCGAGCGGCCCGTGCGGCGCGGCTTGGCAGGCATCGACCAAGGTGAGGGCGCCGGCGGCCTTGGCTTGCTTGACCAGTTCATGGATCGGATTGATGGTGCCCAGCGAATTCGACACCCAGGCGCAAGCGACCATCTTGGGTTTCTTGCCCAGCAAGGCGGGCAGTTGCGCCATGTCCCATTCGCCCGTCCGGGTGATCGGCAGCACATCCAGACTTGCGCCTTGTTGTTCGCAAATCAATTGCCATGGCACGATGTTGGAATGATGCTCGCTGTGGGAGATCAGCACGCGATCGCCTTGGCGCAAGTTTTGTTTGCCCCATGCGGCCGCCACCAAATTGATGCCCTCGGTGGCGCCGCGCACAAAGACGCAGCCGTTGGCGCTTGGTGCATTCAAAAATTGGCGCACCGTTTCACGCGCATCCTCGTAGCCTTCGGTGGCGCGCGCCGCCAGCGCGTGAATGCCGCGGTGGACATTGGCGTTGTCATGCGCGTAGTAATACGCCATCGCGTCCAGCACGCATCGCGGTTTTTGCGCCGTGGCGGCGGAATCAAGATACACCAGCGGTTTGCCGTGCACCAACTGGTGCAGGATGGGGAATTGCGCGCGGATGGCGTGGGGGTCGAAAGGCATGGGGGAATTGTAGGTACCGGGAGGGCGGACTTCAGTCTGCCAATGGCCGCTTGCGGCCAAAAGGAATTTTGGAAAACGCCGCTCAAGCCAACCCACACAAAACCGAAGCGCAAGTTGCGCTTCGGTTTTGTGTGGGTTGGCGATTTCTTTGATGGCTTTGCCGCGCTGCGCGGCAATTGGCAGACTGAAGTCCGCCCTCCCGGTTTTACCGCAGTTCCGCGAACGCTTCCACCGGCGGGCAGTTGCAGGCCAGGTTGCGGTCGCCGTAGGGGTTGTCGATGCGGCCCACGGTCGGCCAGATCTTGCCGGCGCGCAGCCAGGGCAGGGGGAAGGCGGCCTCGTCGCGGGTGTAGGGGTGGTCCCACGCTTCCTTGGCGATCACGCGCACGGTGTGCGGGGCGTTCTTCAGCGGATTGTCGGTGGCGCTCCAGCGGCCGCTTTCGATGTGCTCGATTTCTTCCTTGATCTTGATCATCGCTTCGATGAAGCGGTTGAGTTCCTCCAAGGGTTCGCTTTCGGTGGGCTCGATCATCAGGGTGCCGGGCACCGGGAAGGACATGGTCGGGCCGTGGAAGCCGAAGTCCATCAAGCGCTTGGCGAAGTCATCCACGGTCACGCTCTTGATCACGCGGGTGTCGAGGATGAACTCGTGGGCGCACAGGCCGTTGGTGCCGGTGTAGAGCACCGGGTAGTGGGCCTTCAGCTTGGCCGCCATGTAGTTGGCGTTGAGGATGGCGTACTTGGTGGCCTTGGTCACGCCTTCGGCACCCATCAGGTTGATGTACATCCACGAAATCGGCAGGATCATCGCACTGCCGAAGGGCGCGGCGCTGACCGAGCCGAAGGCCTTGCCGCCCAGCACATCACCGCCGCACTTGACCACCGGATGGCCGGGCAGGAAGGGAGCCAAGTCGGCGACCACGCCGATGGGGCCCATGCCCGGG
>CAZVNU010000285.1:0-1151 GCA_964628335.1 uncultured Phycisphaeraceae bacterium | reverse complement strand
GCCGTGGGTCGAGGGATAGGTGACCATCAGGCAGCACAGGTCCTTGGCATGGGCGGCGGCCTGCGCCTTGAGGTCTTCCACATCGATGTCGCCGTTGGCCAGGCACTTGACCGCCACCACCCGCATGCCGGCCACCGCGGCCGAGGCCGGATTGGTGCCGTGGGCCGAGGTGGGGATCAGGCAGATGTCGCGCCGTTTGTCGCCGCGCGATTCGTGCCAGGCGCGGATGGTCATCAGTCCGGCGTATTCGCCCTGCGCGCCGGAGTTGGGTTGCATCGACACGGCGGCGAAGCCGGTGATGGTCGCCAGCTGCGATTCGAGCGAGGTGATGAGTTGGGTGTAGCCCTTGGTCTGCGCGGCCGGGGCGAAGGGGTGCATGTCGGCGAATTCCGGCCAGGTGACGGGAATCATTTCGCTGGCCGCATTCAACTTCATGGTGCAGGAGCCCAGCGAGATCATGCTGTGGACCAGCGAGATGTCCTTGGCGCACAGGCGGTACAGGTAGCGCATCATTTCCGACTCGCTGTGGTGCGAATTGAACACGCTGTGGGTCAGGAAAGCGCTCTTGCGGTTGGTGATGGCGGTGGCACCCTTGATGGCCAGCGCATCCGGCGTTTCCGCCAAAGCGGCCTTGCCCTTGGCTTCGGCCAGCGCGGCCAGCACATCGGCGATGTTCTTGGTGGAAGTGGTTTCATCCACCGCGATGGCCACGCGGGTGCCCGAGACTTGGCGCACATTGATGCGGCGTCTTTCGCAGGCGGCGATCACTTTGGCGGCGTCGGTCACATCGAGGGTCACGGTGTCGAACCATTTTTGGGTGACGACCTTGGCACCCAAAGCCTTGGCGCCGGCCGCGACCGCATCGGCGCAAGCATGCACGCGGGCGGCAATGGCCTTCAAGCCTTCCGGCCCGTGGTAGGTGGCATACATGGCGGCGGTGATGGCGAGCAACACCTGCGAGGTGCAGATGTTGGAGGTGGCCTTTTCGCGGCGGATGTGCTGTTCGCGGGTGGACAGCGCCATGCGGTAGGCGGGGTTGCCTTGCGCATCCTTGGACAAACCGATCAAGCGGCCCGGCATGCGGCGCAGGTGGTCCTGTTTGCAGGCCATGTAGGCGGCGTGCGGGCCGCCAAAGCCCATCGGCACGCCGA
>CAZVNU010000284.1:0-3431 GCA_964628335.1 uncultured Phycisphaeraceae bacterium | reverse complement strand
GCTGGCCGCCGAAGGCCAACCGGTGCCGGAGGCCAAACTCAATGTCAACGGCGGCCAGCACCCGCAGATTGGCCAGCACCTGGGCGGCAAAGGCCTCGTTGATTTCGATGAGATCGGCCTGTGCCAGCGGACGGCCCGCCTTGCGGATGGCCGCCACCGGACCCAGCCCCATGCGGGAAGGATCGCAGCCGGCATAAGCATACGAAGTCAGTTTGCCCAGGGGCTTGAAGCCCAACTGCGCCGCTTTGGTTTCGGTCATCACCAGCAAGGCCACCGCGCCATCGGTGATCTGCGAAGAATTGCCGGCGGTCACCGAGCCGAATTTGGCGTCAAACACCGGGCGCAATTTGCCAAGGCCCACCACCGAGGAATCGGCGCGCGGACCGTTGTCCTGGCTGATGGTCTGGCCGCGCGCAAACACCAGGCAGAGCTCCTCGGCCAGGCGGGCTTGCGCGGCCACCGCCTTTTCATGCGAGCGCTGGGCGAAGGCATCCTGCTGCGCGCGCGAAATGTCATGCTCGCGGGCCAGCAATTCGGCGGTCTCACCCATGTTCAATCCGCTGACCGGATCGGACAAGCCGACCTTGAGCCCGATGCGCGGGGCGAAATCAGCAGGACGGAACGCCGCCACCGCCAGCAGTTTTTGGACAAAAGATTTGGCCCGCATCAGGCCGGCGAATTTGTTGGCCGCCGACACCGGAAACAGCAAGGGCGCCAACGACATGTTCTCGGTACCGCCGACGATGTAAATCTCGCCGCGCCCGGCCGCCATGCGCTCATAAGCGGTGGTGATGGCCTCAAAGCCCGAGGCGCAATTGCGGTGCACGGTCATGGCCGGCACCTCTTTGGGAATGCCGGCGCGCAGCGCGATCACCCGCGCCACATTGGCCGCTTCCGGCGGCTGGATCACGCAGCCGAAAATCACCTCGCTCACCATGGCCGGGTCAAGCCCGGTCTTGGCCAGCAACGCCTGCACCGCGATGCGGCCCAATTCGTCGGCCGGCAAAGCGGCCAGCGACGAGCCCATTTTGCAAAAGGGGGTGCGCACGCCGTCCACCACCACCAGGGTTGGACGCGAAGTTGAATGAGGCATGACCGGCTCCTTCGATTTCAGTTGCGCTGTCAGGTCGGAATCCAAGCGTAAGAACGGGCGGAAGTTCCGTGGGGCCACTCCATGCTAAACACTGCAAGGTGAAAGACCAAAGAGTTTTTGCAAAATGGGGGTTGCCGGCCCCCGCCTTACACTGCGGCCCATGTTCTTCCTCGATGTTGAAACCCTGACCCATGCGCCGCAAGCCGACCACGAAGTCGGCGAAGAGGTCGCCCCCGGCGTGGTCATCGAGCGGCGCACCATCCTCAAGCTCGGCCTGCTTGGGTTGGCCGCCCTGGCTTTGCCGCCCTTGGCTGGTTGCCAAACCGCAGCGCCGGTGGCCGCGCCACCTTTGACCCTGGACCAGATGCTGGCCTTGCTGCGCCCGCGCGCCAAGGCGTTGATCCAGGCGCCCCTGCCCGATGAAGAAGCCTATCTGCGCCAGGTCGCCGGCCTGATGCTGCGGTTGATCCCCCCGCCAAATGCGGCCGCGCCTGGCACGGCGCCGGTGGCCTTCAGCGCCTTGCTGGATGAACGCCCCTTGGTCATTTATCAAATCAAGATGGCCCCCGGCGCCAGCATTCCGCTGCATGACCACCGCCATTACAACGGCGTGCTGATGGGGCTGGAAGGCGCCTGCCGCTGCCGCTACTTCGACATCGCGCCCCCCGCCGGCGCCCCGCGCTGGGAAACCGCCGACGGCCAGCCGCCCATCGGCGCTGACTTCCTGCTCAAGCCGACGATGGATTGCCAATTGAAGCCGGGCACCACCGGCCAGTTGTCGCGCGTCAAAAACAACATCCATGAATTGGTGGCCGGCCCCGACGGCGCGCGCATGCTGGATGTGTTCACCTTCTTCCGCCAGGACGGCACCAGCCATTGGCTGGAAAAACGCGCGGACAAGCTGGACCGCAACGGCAATCTGGCGGCGCGCTGGTGGTGAGGGGAAGAGGTTGAAGTGATCGGTTCGGTCGCCAAAGGCGACCCGGAACTTAGCCCAGGGTCGCGCCCGCAGGGCGAGACCCTGGGTTGATGGATGTGAACACGACCCCAACGGGGTCGCGGAGGTGGATGGGAAACAACCAGCCGATCATCAGCGGCTTTTCGGCAAAACGCGCACGGGTTTTCGTTCCATCTTCAATGCGTCCAACAACGGTTTTTCCGCATCTGCCCATGTCAATCCAAGGGCAAGCAGGATGCGCATCAATTCAACCGCATCCACGCGCCGTTCGCCGATTTCGTAGCGGGAGACGAAATTTTGCGGCTTCCCCAGTTTTTCCGCCAACACCACCTGGGACATCCCGGCGCGCTCCCGCCACTGCCGCAAGGTCGGCAGAAAGCGCTGGTAGGCGTCGGATTGGAGGTGGCTCGATCCCATGAATGAGCGAATCTTCAAGCCAACTCCCGGATAGTCCGAAGTTGTATATCATGAAGTCGTATATTTATCGCCGCCTTTTTCCAATCATCATGGCCATGTCTTCAATCAATCGGCGTTCGCTATGGGCTTGCCTTCTCGCCACCGGCCTGCTGGCAACTGTCGCCCACGCGGCGGACAAAGACCCGCTGCTGTCCGATCCCAAGGTCAGGAAGGCCGTTGAAGCGGTTGCCACCGCCGACAAAACCGCCATCAAGGATTGCCTATCTCAATTGAAAAAGGCCAAGAAGGACGCCATGGTCCAACTGGAAGATGGGCGCAAGACGAAAATGAAGGACGGCAAATTGGAAGAGGCTCTTGCCATGAAAAAGCACGCCGCGGCGTTCGAAGCCGAACTGAAGGCGTCGCAGTATTTCAATGATGAGGGCTCCGCATCGAATTCCGCCGAAGAGCAAGCGATTTGCGAAGTTTTGACCAAGGTGCAAAAAGAAGCGGAAGACCTTTGCCGGGAATCCCGCATCGAGGCGCGCAAGCCCTTGCTTGCCATGCTGATGGAAATGCAGGACGCGGCCACCAAGGCGGACAAGCTGGAACAGGCAGTGGCGCTCAAGGCGCGGGTGGACGGAGTGACCGAGCAGATCGAGGAATTGAAGTCATCCGGCGAGGCACCCGTGGGGGAGAAGTGGAAGGATGTGCAGTCGTGTTCGTTCTTGAAGCACCGGGTGGTGTTTGGGGAGGTGGTGTCGAAGGAGGCGAAGGCGAGGGCAAGTTCGATTGCGTATGGGGCACCTCCTGGGACCAGCTTATTTGCAGGTGAAATCGCGAGAGCTGAACACGGGGACTATGCAGTCCATACAAATCAGGAAAAAAACCCATGGGTGGTTGTGGATCTTCAAAAAGAGGTACTTTTAACCAGTAGTGTCCGGTAGATTTGATGAGGCTGGATTGTAAGATGCAACATGCAAA
>CAZVNU010000283.1:0-3448 GCA_964628335.1 uncultured Phycisphaeraceae bacterium | reverse complement strand
GCCACCGCGTGCGCGAACACATCACCGCCGGGGCCGGCGACCTGGCACCGCTGGACGCTTTTCTTGAAGAGTGCCCGCAAGGGGTGGTGTTCCCCGCCCTGCATGGACGCTTTGGCGAGGGCGGCGAATTGCAGTGGCTGTTGACTGCCAAAAACGCCCGCTTTGTCGGTTGCCGCACCGAAGCTGCCGCCCGCTGCATGGACAAAGCCGCCGCCAAGGCGGTGCTGGTGGATGCCGGCCTGCCCACCCCCGGCAGCGAACTGCTGACCCGCGTGAAACCGGCCCGCACCCGCCCGGCGCCGGTGGTGGTCAAAGCGGTGGAAGAAGGCTCCAGCATCGGCCTTGAGATTTGCCACGCCGACGCCGCGGCCGATACCGCGATCGCCAAGCTGCTCCAGGATTACGAAGAATTGCTGGTGGAGGATTTCGTCAAAGGGGCGGAAATCACCGTGGGTGTCATTGAAGATGCCGCCGCCCCCGGCGGGCTAAGGGTGCTGCCCCCCATCCAAATCGTGCCGGCCACCGCCTTTTACGACTACGAGGCCAAATACCTGCGCAACGACACACAATACAAATTCGACACCGGATTTTCGCCGGCGCAAACCCAAGAAATCGCCCAACTGGCCGCCCGCGCCTTCCGCGTTTTGGGCTGCCGCCATCTGGCGCGCATCGACTTCATGGTGGATGCCCGCGGCCCGTGGTTCATCGAGGCCAACACCATGCCCGGCTTCACCGACCACTCGTTGCTGCCCAAGGCGGCGGCCAAGGCGGGCTGGTCTTTCCCGGCGCTGGTGGACCATTTGGTGCGGCTGGCGTGAAAAGTGGACGCGCCGGCTCGGCGCGTCCCAACCAAGCCCATTGAAAACGACGCGCGCCGAAGTTTCAGCGCGCGTCGTTTTCAATCATGTCGATTCCCACGCGGCGGGCCGGGGCGTCCACTTTTTTCACCGCGACTTGAATTCAAAGGATTGCCGCGCCATGCGCTCCTGCGGCCGGCTGGCGAAATTCAAAACCAGGCCGACCATGCCCCAGGTGAACAGCAGGGACGACCCGCCATACGAAACAAAGGGCAGAGTCAGGCCGGTGATGGGCAGCAGGCCCAGACACATGCCGATATTGGTGACCACCTGCGCCAAGAACAAAGCGGCGAAACCCACGCATGAAAGTCGCACAAAAGGGTCTTTGGAACGGGCCGAGATCGCCAGCATGCCGCCCACCAACCCCAGATAAAGGCCCAGGATGCCGAGCAAACCCAGCAAGCCCCAGCGCAGTCCGGCCACGCAGACAATCATATCGGTGTGGGCTTCGGGCACATTGTTCACCCGCAATATTTCCGGTGCCTGGTCGCGGTAACCCTTCACGCCGCCGGCGGCAATGCAAGTCATGCCGCGCGCCTGCTGATAGCCACCACTTTGAGCCATGCTGTCATCGCCGATCCAGGCGTAGTACAGCGCTTGGATGCGTACCTGTTGATGGGGCTTGAGCAGCCGCATCGATGGCGGCATCCAAATCGTATTGACCACCACCGCCCCGGCCAGCACCAGCCCGATGGCGGTCGCCGACAACAAATGGCGCAATTTGGCGCCGGCGGCCATCAACATGCCAAACAGCATGGGCGGGAACAACAAGGCCGAGCCCAAGTCGGGTTGGATCAAAATCAACCCTTGCGGCACCAGCATGATGAAAAAGGGCGGCAGCAACCCGGCCAATTCGCGGTGGCTCTCGCGGTAGCACAGGTACCAGGCAGTGGCCAGCACATAAGCGACCTTGGCCATTTCCACCGGTTGGAAGCGCATCACTTTGAAATCAAGCCACGAGGTGGCGCCGTTGACGGTGATGACCAAGGGCGCGCCGGGCACAAACAGATAGGCCAGCATCAGCACCGAAAACCCCAGGAACACATACGCGCCCAAACCCAACCGCCGCGGATGGGGCAGCAGGCAAAGCAGGCAGAATGCCAGCGAGGCGGGCAGCCACAAAGACGCCTGCTTGAGCGCGTATTTGGGCTCGTCGGTGTCAATCGCCCACACCCCCACCACCGACAACCCCAGTGCCGACAAGAACACCAGCCACGCCGGGCCGCTTTTGGCCAGATGTTTGAGACGGGCGACGATGGCCACCAGCAATGCGATCACAGCGAACCCTCCCCGCTGACGGCATCTTCGGCTGGCCGGTCGGTATCCAGCGGATCGGGTTCGGGCTCCGCCTGCGCTGCGTCATCCATCGCTTTTTGGATTGTTGGATTGACCACCACCGGCGCCGGAGAAGCCTTGGGGACTTTCTCAAGATAACCCTCGGCTTTGAGGGCATAAAGGATTTGGTTGGCAATCGGCCCGGCGGCGCGGCCGCCGGAGCCTCCGTATTCCAGCATGGTCACGATGACAAAGCGCGGGTGGCGCTCACCTTCCGGCGCGCACAAGGCCACCGTCCACCCATGGTCACCTGCGCGGACAAGCGTGTCTTGGCTGTCCAACTTTTTATTGCCGTTGGAATCAATGCGTTGCGGCCAGGTTTGGGCCGTACCGCTCTTGCCCCACACCGCCACCCCGGGGCAATTGAACACATCCGGGTAACGGCGGGTTGCGGTAAAGGTGCCTCCGTTGATGTGGGTCGCCATCCACATGCCTTTGAGGGTGTAGGCGATGGCCTCGGGCGCGATCAATTTTTCACCGGCCGGCGGCTTGGCCTGCCAGCCCGGCGGCCGCTTGAGAAACGAGGCTGAAACACCAAAATGCCCGTTCAACAACCGGCAATAGGCCGTACCCACCTGCAAAGGGGTGGCCAAAATGGCATCGCCCTGCCCCATGGCCACCAGACAGGCGTGCACCTCCGGCGTGGGCCCCTTGCTGAAGCCCAACTTGCCGCGACTGGCCACGATCCCCGCATTGGGTGCGTGGCCGAAACCGAAAAGATCGTACCAATCCAGAGTGCGCAGCGGCCCCAGGCGCGGCTTGCCGGAGCGGTCTTCGCGGGTTTGCGCCAGCATCACAAAAGGCGGGCTGGAACTCAGCGCGATGGCGTAGGCCAGATCATGCTTGCCCAGTGGCTTGCCAAAGGTGTTGTAGTAGAAATCGCGGTAGGCTTTCGGGGACTTCACAAAGGGGTAACCTGGAATGTCCACGATTTCACCGGGCTGGTACACCCCTTCGGTGATGGCGGCGGTCAGCACCAAGGGCTTCATGATGGAGCCCGGCAGCAAGGCGCGGCCGGCCACCCGGTCGGCCATCGGCGCGTTGATTTCATCGGCCCACAGGGCGGCCAGGTTGTTTTGGATGTCCTCCAGGGAAATGCCCGGCGCGCTGGCTGCGGCCAACACTTCGCCGCTGGCCGCATCCATCACCAGGGCCGCGCCATTGAGTTGGCCTTTGCCAAGATCAAGGCACGGACAACTGAATTTGTTTTTGAAATGCTCACCAAAGCCCAAGGCAACGGCCTGACGGCCGCCGAC
>CAZVNU010000282.1:0-3453 GCA_964628335.1 uncultured Phycisphaeraceae bacterium | reverse complement strand
CGGGCGGCATTTGCGGGTGGGGACACCCGCGCTCCATCACCCGCCAGCCCTGTCCACTTTTCCTCCCACGCGGCGGCTATGCGCGTGGGATGAGAGGTCTTTGAAGCGATGCGCGCCGGTGTTTCGGTGCGCGTCGTTTTGATTGGGGTTGGAGCGGACGCGGCGGCCCGCCGCGTCTACTTTTTGGCGCCAGCCCTGTCAGGACAATCCCCCTCATTCTTCCCGTGCGGACTTCACCTGTTCTTCCAGTGCCAAGGATTCTTTGAGATAAGCCTGGGCTTCGGCCAATGCGCCTTTTTGGCGGGCCAAGGCGCCGGCTTTTTCCAAGTGGCCGATGGCTTTGGCCGGGTCTTCAGCGCCTTTCCAGTGCCGGGCCAAAGCCACATGATGGGCGGCGCTGGGTTCGGCAGGCGGGTGGGCTTCCAGCCATTCGGCGGCCACGCGGTGCAACTGGCGGCGCTGAGCAAACAGCATCAGGCCGTAGGCGGAGCCACGCACGGCGGAATCGGGAAAATGGCACAGGGCGCCGTCGGTGATGTCTTTGGCGCTTTTGATGTTTTGACCCAGCCTGAGCAGGTGCAGTTCGGCCAGTTGGTTCAGGTGCCGTGGCAGGTTGGCCTGCTCGGCGGCCACCGGATACACATGCTGCAGCAGGGCGACTGAAAACGCTTCGCCAAGCAAACTGGCCACTTTGAGCGTGAGTTGCAGGGTGACCGGAAGCTGATCGATCAGGTTGACGCCGCCTTTGAGGGCGGTCGGCCGATACACGGGCACCGGCGCGGCTTTGCCTTTGACCTGGATGGGCGCAAGCGCCTCGAATTCGGCGACGCCCTGGGCCAATTGATGGATGTTGGCGTCGCACAAGATGCAGCACTGATTGTCGGCCTGATTGGCGGTCATCAGGCGCGCCGCCAGGTTGATGGGGTCGCCGATCACGCCGTAGGCCCGCTGGGCGCGGCTGCCATAGGCGCCGGCCCGCATCGGGCCGTGGGCAATGCCCATGCGCAGGTTGCGGATGAAGGGCAGGTCGGGCGGCAGGTTGCACAGTTGCCAGGCGGTTTTGATCGCGCGGGCGGCATCATCCGGGTGGGCGGTGGGCGCGCCGAAAATGATGCACAGCGAACTGCCTTTGTCCCCCATCGAGATCTGCTCCACCGCGCCGTCGTGCCGGCCGGCCACCGTTTGCGCAAAGCGGATGAAGGCGTCGAGCTTTTCGCCGGCATGGTCATCACTGTCGTAATGGATGCCGGAAAACTGCACCAGCAAAGCGGCGGCCGGCCGCAACTCGGACAGGAATTCGCTCTCGCCGTGGAACACTTTGTCGTACACCGCCGGCAGCAGCCAAGGCTTGGCCATTTCGTCGGCGATGGGCTCCAGGGCGGGCCACGGGGAAGGCTGTGCCAAGTCGGCCAATTGCCCGACCACCGCAAAACGGCGGTTGTCGGCGGCGCCAAGCCGCCACTGGGCCACGGTCAGCGATTCTTCCAGCGCGGCGGCCATCGGTTCTGAAAACAGCACCTCGCCGCGCTTGGCCTGCTGTTCGGCTTGGGACAATTCATCCAGCAAGCCGCCGGCCAGAATGTCCTGGTTTTGCACGGCCGGGTCCCCCGCCAGGAAACGGCGCACCTGTCCGCAGGCCACCGCCACCTTCAACCCCAGCGACAGGGTTTGCCCGGCCGGGGTTTGGATCGCCGCAAAAGCGCCCATGGCTTTTTGCATGGCCACGGCGGCGGCTCCGGCGCGGGCGGGCGCCGACCGCAGGGTGCCGCTGGCGATCTGGTCGTCGAACCAACAAGTGATGGCATCGCCGCCAAAGGTGATCACGCTGCCGCCAAACAGGTGGACTTCCTTGATCAGGGCGTCGTAAATGCGGTTCAATTGGCGGGTGATTTCCTCGGCGCCGCGTTGGAAGCCCAATTCGTGCGCCAGCGATTCGGTCAGCGCGGTGAAGCCGGAAATATCGGCGAACAAAGCCGCGCCAGTAGCCCGGTCGGGCAAACTGTGCTGGTGCGCCAAGGCATGGCGCCGGTCCATCGGCACATAGGCCGACGGGGTGTCGTTGACGGCCTGCAGGTGGTCCTCCATGTCGCACTTGAGCTGGGCCAGCTGCTGTTTGAGGCGCTGTTCGCGCGCATGCACCTCGCGGGCCATGCGCTGGAACACCTTGGCCAAGCGGCCCAGCGCATCCGGCCTGGCCGCCACCTTGTCGAGGGTCTCTTCCTTGAATTGGCCGGTTTCGATGTTGGCGGCGGCTTCGGTCACATAGCCGACCTGCTCGAGGTATTCCAATTCCAAATCGCGCAGGCGCTTGCTGGCCAGCGAGGAATTGATGCGCGCGTTGAGCAGCGAGGCGTTGAAGGGTTTGGGCAGGTAATCGGCCGCCCCCATGGTGATGCAGCGCACCACGGAATCCATCTCGTCCACCGCCGTCACCATGATGACGGGGATGTGGCGCAGCGCTTCGTCGCGCTTGAGGTGCTGGAGCGTTTCGTAACCGTCCATCACCGGCATCACCACATCCAGCAACACCACATCGTAGGCCCGCTCCCGCATCTTCTCCAACGCCTGGGCTCCGTTTTCAGCCATGTCAAAGGTGTGGCTGTGTTTGGCCATCAGCGAGCCGAGCATCTTGCGATTGAACTCGGTGTCGTCCACGATCAGGATGTGCCCGGGGATGGCGTCCATGCGGAATGGAAAAGGAACTGCGGGTGGAAGAAACCGACGGTTTTATTTTTTCTCGGCTTCGATTTTTTCCTGCATGCGCTTGAGGGCCTTGATGTTGATTTCAAATTCCTTCATCTGGTCTTCATGCATCAGGGCTTTGACCGTGGGAATGATCTGCTCGGGATTGAAGGTTTCGCGCTCAAGGGCGGCCGGCAGTTTGGGGCGCGAGTCCAGCAGTTTGTCGTAGGCAGCCTCGGCTTGGGCGATGGCGGCGGCCTCGCCGCCTTTGCGGGCCAAGCGCACGGTTTTTTTGGCTTCCTCGATGGCGGCCTTGTTTTCTTTTTTCCAGAGATCATGGCTCTTCTCAAAGGCTCTGAATTCGGCCTTGTGGGCGCTTTTGAAGGCATCGTATTTTTTGGAATCATCGATGCGCATCTGGCGCAAGGCGCGCGCTTGGGTGCGGTCGAGTTTGATGTCGCGGCACAATTCCTTGTGGATGCGGTCCAGCGAAAACACGCCCTTTGCAGCCGGAGCGGCTTTGTCGGCGGCAGGAGCATCGGCAGCCCAAGCCGGCGGCGCAAAGGCCAAGGAGGACAAACCAAGGACGATCAGGCAAACCAAGGAAGTGGCACGCGGCATAAAAGGATCCTTCATGATGGCAAGGTGAAAATGAGGAGCAACCGAGTTGAAGTCTAATCCGAATATTGGCCCTGATGCAAGGGGAAATAAACGGGGCCAGCCCTGGGAGGGTGCCACGGACAGCGCAGCGAAGCGGAGTCGTCCGTGAAA
>CAZVNU010000281.1:0-3486 GCA_964628335.1 uncultured Phycisphaeraceae bacterium | reverse complement strand
GGCCACGAATCCACCCGCACCGCCCAGGCCATGATCAACCTGGCCCTGATGACCGGCAACATCGGCAAGCCCGGCACCGGCGCCAATTCCATCACCGGCCAGTGCAACGCCATGGGCTCGCGCCTGTTCAGCAACACCACCAATCTGCTGGGGGGCCATGACTTCAAGAATCCGGCCCACCGCGAAAAAATCGCCGCCATCCTGGGCATCCCGGTGGAGAACATCCCCGCGCAAACCTCGTGGGCCTACGACCAGATCATCCAGGGCATCGCCGACGACAAGATCAAGGGCCTGTGGGTGATCGCCACCAACGGCGCCCACTCGTGGACCCATCGCGGCGAGTTCTCCGCCCTGATGAAGAAATTGGATTGTTTGGTGGTGCAGGACATGTACAGCAGCACCGAAACGGCGCAACTGGCCGACATCGTGCTGCCGGCCGCCGGCTGGGGGGAGAAAGACGGCACCTTCATCAATTCCGAACGGCGCGTCGGCGTCATCCGCAAGACCAACCGCGCGCCCGGCCAGGCCTTGGCCGACTTCCACATCTGCCAGGCCATCGCCGAAAAGTGGGGTTGCGCCGACCTGTTCGCCCGCTGGCAAAAACCCGCCGATGTGTTCGAATCGCTCAAAGCCTGCACCGAGGGCCAGCCCTGCGACATGGCCGGCATGGGTGATTATGCCGCCATCGAAGCAGCCGGCGGCATGCAGTGGCCGGTCAAAAAAAGTGATGCCGCGCCGGCCAAGGAGCGCCGTTTGTTTGAAAGCGGCCGGTTCTTCACTCCCGATCAAAAAGCCAAATTCATCTTCGAAGCGCCGCGCCAGGCGCCGGAAGTGACCGACAGCCACTGGCCCTTCGTGCTGCTCACCGGCCGTGGCACCAGCGCCCAGTGGCACACCCAGACCCGCACCGGCAAATCGGCGGTGCTCAAAAAACTGTACCCGGAAGATGCCTATGTCGAAATCAACCCGGCCGACGCCAAGCGCCTGGGGCTCAAAGACGGCGCCAAAGTCCGCGTCGAATCCCGCCGCGGCGCGGTGCAGGTGGTGGCGCAGGTGACCCACACGGTGGCCCCCGGCCAGGTGTTCATGCCGATGCACTATGGCGAAACCAACCAACTGACTTTGCGGACGGTGGATCCGTACAGCCGGCAACCGTCGTACAAGGCGTGCGCGGTGCGGTTGGGTTAAAAAGTAGACGCGGCGGCCCGCCGCGTTCACCGGAAACACATTCGAAAACAACGCGCGCGCCATCGCGGAACGCGCGTTGTTCCTTATGGCGTCAACTTCAAACGCGACGGGCCGTCGCGTCTACTTTTCCCCAACCACACGCTGACCACCATCACATCCGTGGGGTTCACCCCCTCCAACCGGCCGGCCTGGCCCAAGGTGGCGGGACGGAACTTGGCCAAGCGCAATTGCGCTTCGGTGCGCAGGCCGGGGATGCTGGAGAAATCCATGGCCGCAGGCAACTCGGTGTGCTCGTCGGCGCGCAGGCGGGCGACTTCGGCTTCCTGGCGGGCAAGGAAGCCGGCGTAGAGATTTTCCGACCAGACGGCGGACACCACCGAGGGCGAAAAAGCAGATGCCCCCAAAGTAGACGCGGCGGCCCGCCGCGTCGCTTCTTGCGCTCCCCGCCCCCCCACGCCTTGTTCACCCGCCAACGCCACCTCTTCAACGCGGCGGGCCGCCGCGTCTACTTTTTCCATCACCATCTCCAGCGTCACTTCCGGCCGGCTGGCCCACTGCGCCAGGCTGATGCGTTTTTTCTCGCCGCTCTCGGCCACCACATCGACCTTGATGCTTTGGAACAAATCGCGCAACTGCGCCTTGGCCGCGCGTTTTTCATTGAAGATGCGCCAGCGCTGGTCGCAGACCAAACCCCACTGCCGGCCCAATTCGGTCAAACGCTCGTCGGCATTGTCGGAGCGCAAGTGCAAACGCCACTCGGCGCGGCTGGTGAACAGGCGGTACGGCTCCACCGGCACCTTGGTCACCAGGTCATCCATCATCACGCCGATGTAGGCCTGCTCGCGGCCCAGCCGCACCAGCGGCAAACCCAGGCGCAGCCGCGCGGCATTCAGGCCGGCAAGCAGACCTTGCGCCGCCGCTTCTTCATAGCCGCTGGTGCCGTTCAACTGGCCGGCGGTGAACAAGCCGGGCAGCACTTTGCTTTGGCAGGTGGCGTCGAGCTGATGGCCGCGCACGGCGTCGTATTCCACCGCGTAGCCCCAGCGCAGCACCTTGGCGTTTTCGCAGCCGGGCAACTGGCGGATGACTTCTTCCTGCACTTCCTTGGGCATCGAGGTACTGATGCCGTTGCAATAGATTTCGTTGGATTCCAAGGACTCCGGCTCCAGGTACACATGGTGCGACTGCTTGTCGGCGAAGCGCACCACCTTGTCCTCGAACGAGGGGCAGTAGCGCGGGCCGCTGCTGGCGATCTGGCCGTTGTACATCGGGGCCTTGTCCAGGTTGGCGCGCATCATTTCATGCAGGGCCTCGTGGGTGTGCGTCTCATGGCAGTCGATCTGCGGCATTTTGGGGAAGGTGGCCCGCAGCGTCATCTCACTGAAGGGCTGCGGAATGGCATCGCCGGCCTGCGGCTTCAAATGCGAGAAATCCACCGTCTCGGCCGCCAAGCGCGGCGGGGTGCCGGTTTTCAAGCGGTGCAGATCGAAGCCCAAACGGGTGAGGGCGCCGGAGATGCCGTCGGCCGTGCCTTCATCCACCCGCCCGCCCTTGGTTTGCTCGGGGCCGGTGTGCATGATGGCACGCATGAAGGTGCCGGTGGTCAGCACCACCGCTTGGGCGCGGATTTCCTTGCGTTCCCAGGCTTCTGCAAGCGGCACGCTACTCAGGCCGGGACCGGAGGAGGCGCAAGTGCCGGCGCAGCAATCCGCCCCCATCGCGCGCCGGTTCTCCCTGGGATCGCCTTCGGGCGGCACCCGCGCCACGATGCCGGCGCAATGGGCGCCGTCCGGGCCGGTTTCCACCAAAAAATCCTCGACCAACCCCTGCTCATGGCTGATGTTTTCGCGGGTGGCGAGCAAACGCCGCACTTCGCGGGCATAGGCGTATTTGTCGCTCTGGCAGCGCGGGCCGTGCACCGCCGGCCCCTTGCTGGCGTTGAGCATGCGAAACTGGATGCCGGTGGCATCAGCCGCCAAACCCATCAGGCCGCCCAAGGCGTCGATCTCGCGCACGCACTGGCCCTTGGCCAAACCGCCGATGCATGGATTGCACGACATGGCGCCGGTTTTGAGCGGGTCCATGGTGATCAGCAGCACCTCGCCCTGACCGGGCGGCAATTGCGCCTCCAGCACCTTGGCCGCCGCCCATGCCGCCTCGGCACCGGCATGGCCGCCGCCAATCACAATCACATCGTAGGTTGAGCGCATAGGCGGGGATTTTAGGGCAGGATGGGGTGTCGAACAGGGCTGGCGGGTCACGCGCGTCATCCCTTTGAAAAGGAACCCCGACCGTCAG
>CAZVNU010000280.1:0-3487 GCA_964628335.1 uncultured Phycisphaeraceae bacterium | reverse complement strand
CCCACCATGCTCATGTGCAGGGTGCGCGGGATGGGGGTGGCGCTCATGGCGAGCACATCGGCGGACAGGCGCAGCGAGAGCAGGCGGTTCTTGTGTTCGACGCCGAATTTCTGCTCCTCGTCGATCACCACCAGGCCCAGGTCCTTGAATGCGATGTCTTTGGACAGCAGGCGGTGGGTGCCGATGATCACATCGACTTTGCCCGCCGCCAGGTCGTCGATGATGTCCTGCTGTTCGCGCGCGGTTTTGAAGCGCGACAGCGACTCCACCCGGAAGGGGTAGCCGGCGAAGCGGGTGCGGAAGGAATGGCCGTGCTGCTCGGCGAGCACGGTGGTGGGCACCAGCACGGCCACCTGCTTGCCGGCTTCGGCGCATTTGAAGGCGGCGCGGATGGCGACCTCCGTCTTGCCAAAGCCCACATCGCCGCACAACAGGCGGTCCATGGGCTTGGCGTTTTCCATGTCGCGTTTGACGGCGCCGACGGCGGCCAATTGGTCTTCGGTCGCCTCGAAGGGGAAGGACTCCTCAAAGGCATGGACCCAGGGCGTGTCGGCGGGAAAGGCGGTGCCGGGCGCGCTGCCGCGGGCGGCCTGCACGCGCAGCAATTCGCCGGCCATGGCCTTGACCGCATCGGCCACATCCTCTTTTTGCTTTTTCCAGCGCTGGCCGCCAAAGACCGAGAGCGCCGGGGCTTTGCCGCCAAAGCCGCCGATGTATTTTTGCAGCAGGTCGGCTTCGTTCATCGGCACATGCAGGAACACGCCGTCGGCGAATTCGAGCGTGAGGTATTCGGTGCTTTTGCCGTCGCGCTTGAGCGTTCTCAACCCTTTGAAGCGGGCCAGCCCATGATCGGCGTGCACCACCGTGTCGCCGGCGGCCAGATCAAGGAAGGCGTCGCCGGGCAGGCCGGTGGAGATGGCCTGCGGCGCCTGGATGCGGCGCAACTTGCGCTTCAGGTCGTAGCGGTGGATGAGCTCGTGGTAAGGCAAGAGGAGGGTCGGCTTTAGCCGACCTAGCCGCGCGCTGGCCAAGATTTTTTGGGTCTGGCCGGAATCATCCGCCTGCTTTTGGGGTTGCTTGGTTGCGTCTGGGTCTTGGTCGGCTAAAGCCGACCCTCCCCACACGAAACCCCGATGCAGGGTGCCGGTTTCCACTTGGTACTTGCCGATCGCTTCGGGCGCAAAAGCGGCCACCAATTCCCCCAGCCGGATGGCATCGCCGTCTTGCGCGGCGAGCACCCGCACGGCGTGGCTGGCGGTCAACGCCGCGAGTTCCTTGATCGCCCCGGCCAGGTCGGTGGCAAAGGTCGGCAGGGGGGACAGCGGCAGCCGGATTTCATCCTTGCGCTTGCCGGCCGCGGAATATTGGTTGAATTCCAGCGGCCCGCGCTTTTCCAACTTGTCGAACAGGGAGCGCGGCGAGACGATGCCGATGGGGTTGGAGAGCCGCTCGAAATAACCGCGCGCCTGCTCCAGCAGTTCCATGCGTTCATGCAGGAGGATGGAGAAATGGTCGGGCAGAAGATCAATCAGGGCCACGCCATGATCCCCCTTGGCCAATGCCTCGGCTGATTGCAGCAGCAGGCGGACGCCGGACAGCACCGGCGCCCCGGCGCGCGGGGTGAGGGTGTCGCCGTCGAGCAGCAGGATCTTGTCGAGCGCGTCGCCAAAAAAATCCAGCCGCAGCGGGCCGGTTTCCACCGGCGAACCGTCTTTGGCCATGAGCAGCGCCGCATGGGGGAACACATCCACCACCCCGCCGCGCACGGCGAAATCGCCGGGTTCGGCGATGGCCGGCACCCGTTGAAAGTGGGCGGCCTCAAGTTGCCTGGCCAGATCCTGCGGCTCCAAACGGATGCCCAGTCCCAGCGGCAGGCTCATGGCGGCCACTTGCTCCGGGCGCGGCACCGGTTGCATCAGGGCCTGGATGGGGGCCGCGATGAGGCGGGGTGTGACGCCGCCCTTGCGGGTGACTTGATCGGTCGCCTCAATGCGCTGCGTCAGCAGCCCGGCGCTGACCGTGCTTTCGCCGGGCAGCACTTCCATGGCGGGAAAACGCGTGATATCCAGGGTGAATCCGGCGGCCTGCAGGGTTTCCCAGTCGCTGATCACTTCGTCGGCTTCATCCAGATGGGCTACCGCCAACAGCACGCTGCGGCCAGTTTGCGCCGCCAGCAAGCCGGCCAACACCGCGGTGGAGGAGCCCCTGGTTCCGCGCACCGGCGTCGGCTTGCCGGAGAGAAGCGCGGCTTTCAATGCCGCAAACGACGGGCCGGCGACCAGCAGATCAGGCCAGGCGGGAGCGGGGGTCATGCGACTTCGACCACGCCCCGTTGGCGCATGGGGTTCAAAATCACATTGTCATGGCCGGGCACGATCACATCGGCGATTTCAATGGCTTCTCGCAGGCTTTCCTGGGCCAAGGGCACATCCACCGCACCGCGCAGCACGCGGCCTTGTTCCAGGTGTTCGCCGGTGGCCACGGCGTCGCCGGCAATCAGCACGGTTTGGCGGGGGAAGGCCAGCAGCAGGCCGCAGGTGCCGGCGGAATAGCCATGGAGCGGAAACAGGTCGATTTGGGGTGCCAATTGGTCGGGGGCGTTCCGGCATTTCTGCAAGAGGGCGATGTCGTCGCGCAGCAGGCCTTGCAGCTCGGCGTCGCCTTCTTCGCGTTGGAATTTCTCCACCAGAATCTGGCCCATCACTTCGCGCTCGCGCTCGGCAATCCACCAGGCCGCGTTGGGGAAGGCCTTGATCCCCAGGCGGTGGGCGGGGTGGAAGGAGGTCAGGAATACATCGGTGATGTCATCGGCCGACAAACCAGACCGCTCAGCCAAGCGCGGCAACAGCAGTTGCGCCGGCAGGCCAGGGTCCACCAAAATCACCCGTTCACCTACCCGGATCAGGGTGGTGGTGGCATGCTCGGGGCCGGAGGCGGTGGTGGCTTGGGTCCAGAGTTCGTGGCGGGCCAGGGTGCCGATGGAGATGATGCGGTAGTCCATGTCTTATTGGAGAAGTGTGGTGATTTTCCGCGCCAAGGCGGCGCCCTGCGCCTTGTCCAATTCGCCCTTGGGCCATTGGAAAGGCAGGCCGGAGCCGTCGGCGTGCTTGGGGATGATGTGGAAGTGGACATGCCGGACCACTTGGCCGGCACTTTCGCCGTTGTTTTGCAGCAGGTTGTAGTCGCTGGCACCGGCGGCGGCCATCACGGCGCGGGCGATTTTGGGCAGGGCGGCGCCGATGGCGGCGCCGTCAGCCTCGGGCAGGTCAGCCAAGGTCAGGCTCTTGCGCTTGGGAATGACCAAGGTATGGCCCAAACTCAGTGGATTGAGGTCAAGGAAAGCCAGCACTCGGTCGTCTTCATAAACCTTGAAGGCGGGAAGTTCGCCGGCGACGATCTTTTCAAACACATTGTCAAGTGTGATGTCCATGGTGGCAAGTATAGGGACAAGTTTGGCAGGGCTGGCGGGTGATGGAGCGCGGGTGTC